>QHTP01000346.1 GCA_003220855.1 Gemmatimonadota bacterium | reverse complement strand
TGGCGGTCGCGCTGCTCACCGTCGCATGCTCGGCACGGGAGCCGTCGATCGGGGGGGCATGGTCCGTCCTGAACGTCCCGGCGCGGTCGGACCATCGCACTCCGGCCAGGCGGGAGTTGCTCCGGCGGGTGAACGGCAGATCGATCCTGGTGGCATCGTTCGTCGGGCACGCCCGGTACTACGACCCCGATTGCGTCGGCTTCGAGCAAAGCCGCACGGCGACGCTGTCGGTCCACGCGTTCCGTGAGATCGATTTCGTTTGTGGCGACCGCACACCGGCCGCCGTGGCGGTCGTGTCGGCACGCGGTGTGCGGTTCGACCCCGACGGCATTCGACCCGCGCCTGGGGTCCTAATGAATGCGAGCCCCGGCCCGCACCGCGCACTCGTCCCGAGCACATTCGTCCCGCTCGCGGATCTGCAGGCGCTTGCCCGCGTCGAGGAGCTGAATCCCCGAGCCGCGACGGTGATGGTGCGGCGGATCAATGGCATCGTGACGTGGACGCTGTTCACGGCGATTGCCCTCCTCGTGCTCGTGGTCTTGATCTATCGGCACCGCCGCGGGGTCGGGCGACACGACTGAGCCGGAATCGATACCGGGCGGGAACTTCGGAGGGACATGCTTCATTAATGAAGCATGACTGTGTACGGCGCCCAGTTTCGTCTCGTAGCCCGAGGGCTGGTCGACTACCTCGCCGGTATCGATCCCAGCGCCACCGGGCTGGTCGGGACCCTGCTCACGCTGATCCGGAGCCCACGCGTCCCCGGCCGCCGCGATGACGCGACCGGGCCCTCAGAACGCGACTGAGAGCTCGAGGCCGCGACCCAGCGGCGCGACCGACACGGCCCAGCGCTCCGTCTTGACGGTGTAGCCAAGGGCGGCGCCGATGGCGCCACCGAGGGCAGCCCCGATGAGGCCTCCGCGGGCCGCCCTCTCGTACCATTGCATGGAACACACGGCGATGAGACGCGACGTCCGGCAAGCCTGCAACTGGCTCGCCGTCACTCCGCCCCAGACGGCTCCCGCGATCGCTCCGAGCCCCGCGCCGACGCCGGCGCCGCGAATCGTCTCCCGATCCCAACCGCGACTCACTTCGAGCCGGGCGGCGATGCGGCGTGGGACCGCCAGCGGTGCCGCACGCCCCGGGAGCTCGACCCAGAGCGAGTCCCGAGTCTGACCGACGAGGCTGCCGACGAGTGCGTGTGACGCGCCCGGGTCGAGCTTGAGCCGGACCCGGTCGCCCGTGTCCTGGGCGGCGGCCTGCCGGAGCAGTGTGAGGGCGGTTGCGATCACGAGCGGGGATAACGGGCGCATATGCAGGCTCCATTTGAAGGACGCGCCCATGATGCGTCCGGGTAGTCAAGCTGCGATCAAGGCTCGGATCCTTGACCGGCGCTTGACCCCTCCCCTGCAGCATTCCGGTGGATTAAGTCCATCACAGGAGAGGGACCATGGTCGGTCATGTCACCAGCGCGGGTCGGCTCGCGGTCGTCGCAGTCATCGCAGGCGCCTGTGCGAGCACCGCCGGACTACGCTCCGCCCCACTGGACGCGGGGGAAACGAAGTTCTACGCCGCACCCCTTAGCGTCGTCGGGCCGGCGGCGCGTCAGGCGGTGCTGTCCGCAGGTCTCAACGTGGACACGGTCTCCACGCCGGACTCCCTGACCTGGATGATCATCGCCAACGTCGCGGTCATGTCCGGGAAGACGTGCGAGCTCGGCGACTCGGGCTGCATCAATGCCGGCCTCGCCGGGTTCACGGGCATCATGCTCAGCGGCACGCTCCTGGGCGCCGTCATCGGCGGCGGGACGAAGAGCTGGCAGCTGCGCTATCCTTAAAAGAAGACGAGTGACCCCTCCGTCCCCCTCAGGAGGCCGGTATATGCTCGGCGATCGTCCGATGTCCGATTGGATCGCGCGCTACACGCAGAGTCACCAGAATCGGGTGAACCGCGTGTGTCACACGATCGGTATCCCCCTCATCGCGCTGTCCGTCCCGCTGTTCGTGATCGCTCTGTTCGTGCACGGCTTGTGGCCCCTGCCTTTGGGCCTGTTCGTTGTCGGGTGGGTGTTTCAATTCATCGGACATGCGTTCGAGGGAAAACCGCCGGAGTTCTTCCACGACTGGCGCTTCCTGTTCGTCGGTCTGCGGTGGTGGCTCGCGAAGATCCGCGGACGGTCCTAGGCGGAAGCGGACCGCCCGGCCGCGTCGAGCATGCGCCGGCGCTGGCCCGGCACCACCATGTCGCGGTCCACGACGTCGCGCACGATGCGGGCAACGAAGGCATAGCCGCGCGCCTCGGCGGCGAGCCAGCGCTGCCATTCCAGCTCGTCGAGCGCCGCGCCGAGCGCGTCGCCCTCCACTCCCGCCGCCCGCCCCAGTAGCGCCGCCGGCACGCGCCCGTCCAACACCGCGGCCGCGACGAGCACGCCCTGGGCATCGTTCGAGAGCCGGTGGAAGTTCACCCGCACGGCGGCGGTGATGGCGTCGGGGAGATCGCCCGGGAACGTCTGCTGC
>QHTP01000248.1 GCA_003220855.1 Gemmatimonadota bacterium | reverse complement strand
AGGACGTCGGGCCGGAGCCGCTCGATCAGCGCCAGCGGACTGTCCTCGTCGAACACGACGACGCAATCCACCGGCTCGAACGCCGCGACCAGCCGGGCGCGCTCCCGCTCCGGCACCAGCGGCCGGTCACCCCGGCTCCCCTTGCTCAGCCGCCGCACCGAGGCGTCGCTGTTCACTCCGACGATCAGCGCGGCCCCCTCGGCGCGGGCCGCTTCGAGCAGGGCCACGTGTCCCACGTGCAGCAGATCGAAGACGCCGTTGGTGAACACCACGGGGCCGCGGTGCCGCTGGCGCCAGCGCGCCGCCGCCTCGGCGGCCCGGATCTTCTCGGCGGTGCTCACCGGGCGCTACAGCGGCTGGCTCGCCTTGGGATGAAACGTGAACGTGTGGGTGAACAGCGGGAGGGTGACGGTCTCGGCGTATTCGGTCTCGATCACGATCTCGCGCGGCGACGCCCGGCGCGCGATTTTGACTTGCTGGGCCTCGGGCGGGAGGCCGATGTCCTGCGCGGCCGCCTGGATGCGGCGCCGGATCGTGCCGTCGTCCAGGGACGGCGCGAGCTGGGCCTGGGTCTGCATCTCGTCCAGCAGGCGGTAGTAGCGGAAAAACAGCTCGCCGATGTTGACGCCGTAGTACAGGGCCGCGACGAAGAGCAGCAGGGTGAAGAGACAACCCATCGAGCTCGTGCCCCGCCGGTTCACCACTGTGACTGCGCTCCGTCCACCAGGTCCCGCACGAGCTTCTGCAGCGCGATCTTGCGCCCGTCGGCCTCCTGCGGCGGCCGGTACTCCCCCACTTCGCTGAGGCCCTGCCGTTGCCACAGCGTCTTGCCTTCGCGCTGGTCCAGGATCTCGACATCGACCGTGATCGACACCTGGCGCTGCGTGACGTCGGTGCGTCCCTGCCCCGCCTGGAACGAGAGCGGCACGTCGGGATCGTAGCGGGTCACCTTGCCACGCACCACGGCGTCGGCGTTGTTCTCGCCCGCGGTGCGGAGCCCGAGCCGTCCCTGGAACGCCTCGAGCACGGCATCGTTCACTTCCTTGGTGAGCGCGGGCTCGGCGGTCTGATTGTCGAACGGGAGGATGGCGACGGTCTTGATGTTGGGCAGGCCGCCGCCCTTGAAGCTGTACAGGCACCCCGTCACCGCTAGGGCGAGGGCGCTAGCGGCGCCGGCGCCACGTCGCCGAATCGAACACCACCGTCGTGTCCACCGCACCGACCGTGAACTCAAAACGCGCCGGGTCCTCCGGAAAGTCGATGCGGGCGTTGGCCGGCATCGCACGAACGTCCAACTCGGCGCGGCTGCGTGCCACGACCTTGCCCTGCCGCCGCCACTCCGCCTCGAGCACACGCGTGCCGCCCCGGGCCAAGCGATAGTCGAGCGTGTCCTCACCCTGCACGAACCGCCAGATCCGCGCACTATCCGCCCCAGGCACCACGAGCCCGAACACGGCCGCGCCCACCACCGGCGGCCGCACGATGCCGAGCCCCGCCCACAACATCCGCGCGGCCGGCACGAGCGAGCGGAAGTTCTTTTCCGGATCGGCCCACACCGTGGAGTCGCCGACCACCACCGCCGCGCCCGCTCCCCAGTTGAACGGCCCGGCATAATCGATGCGCAGCGAATCCGGCGGCGCAATCCGCACGGTGGCCCTGCCGGCGTAGCTCTTGCCCGCGTCGCGATACTTCCAGCGGAATCGAATCAGCGTGTGGCGAGCGGGCACGCTCGTCGCCGCCCACGTCACCGCACTGTCCCACTCCGCCGGTGCGAGCGGCATCGGCACGAGCGGCGGCACCGAGCGCGGACAGCCGAGCAGCAACGCACAGGCGCCAATGTAGGAGAGTGCCATCCGGCGGTCAAGCAAAAGACGTTGCGGTCTCAATAGTTAACTCGAGCACTAGAGCGGTGGATGCTGCGAATGCGCTCACCCTGTGCCACGCTCCCGAGGGTCGCGAGCCCGGAGACCACCCTGCCGAAGACCGTGTAGGTGCCGTCGAGATGCGGCTGCGGCGAGTGCGTGATGAAAAACTGGCTGCCGCCGGTGTCGGGTCCCGACAACGCCATTCCCACCGTCCCCGTTTCGAAACGCACCAGATTCAGCTCGTCGCGCAGCGCGAATCCGGGCCCTCCCCAACCGTCGCCCCGCAGATCGCCGTCCTGCACCACGAAATTCGGGACCACGCGATGCCACCGGGAGCCGTCAAAGTAGCGCCGATCGACGAGCGTCAGAAAGGCCGCGACCGTGAGCGGCGCCTCGCTCGGGAAGAGCTCGACCACCATGGCGCCGCGATCGGTCTCGATGGTCACGCGCGGGGACGCGTCGCCCCGGCTCACCGGCAGGAGATAGCGCCGCACGACGGCACGGTAGTCGTCGAGCGACCGCCCCGTCGCAATCGGGGCCGCGGGCCCCCAGCGCACCGCGGCGTCGGGGAGCTTCACCGCGGCGAGCCCCCGGACCTGGGAATCGTCCGGGCGGGGCGTGCGCGCCACGAACCGGGTGGCCACCGCCGCCCGGCCCTCCGGACCCATGCCGGCGATGGCGCCGAGCGCGGCCAGCGCGGAGAGCCGGGCATCGTCGAACGAGTCGGTCGCCGCCCGCTCATAGGCAGCCGCGAGCGCGTCGACGTCGGCCAGCGCCGGATGGCGCGCGAGCAGGTCGGCGGCGACGCTGCGCACCGCGCCGTCCGGATGGGCGAGCAGGGCCCGGGCGCGCGGGGCGAGGCTGGTGTCGCCCTCGGCCACGACGCGGCCGAGGCCCTGGAGCGCCTGCGCCACCACGCGGCCGTCGGAATCCGCCAGCTGGACGTCGAGACGGGCGCGATCGCGCGCGGCGCCGAACGCTTCGGCCGCAACGCTGCGCCAGCGCCAGTCGCGGTCGCGCGCCAGCTCGGCCGCGGCGGCCACGCCAGCGGCGCTGTCCGCCTGGGCCAGGGCGATCGCCGCCTGGCGGCGCAACGCGAACCGCACGCTGGCGAGCCTGGCGCGAAGCTGCGCCGCGGCGCGCGCGCCGCCCAGTGCGCCGAGGGTCGTCTCCGCCTGAACAGCGACGTTCACATCGCGATCGGTGACGAGCGGGAGCGCGAGGCCGACGAGCGCGCTGTCCTGGAACGAGCCGAGCGCCCGCAACGCGTTGACGCGGACGTGACCGTCGCGATCCCCCAGCAGCGGCCGGATGCGGGCGATCACGTCCGGCGCGGGAATCTGGGCGCTGTCGCTTAAGGCGCGCGTCACGCCCCGCAGCGCGACGGCACGCACGTACGGCTCGGGATCGGCGAGCGCGCCGAGCAGGGCCGGAACCGCGCGCGCGATCCGCAACCGCGCCAGCGAGTAGATCGCGTGGGCGCGCGCGGCCGGATCGGGGTCGCGGGCGAAGTCGGTCAACCGGGCCACCGGCGCTCGGGTCCCCAGGCGCCACGCCTCGAGCAGCGCGACCCGCTGCACCGCCGACGTGCCGACCCCGGGCGCGGTCTTGACGTCGAGCAGGTCCGCCACGGCGCGCGCGCCCTCGTCCCCGCCGATCTTCGCGATGGCGGTGACCGCCTCGCATTGGGACGCGCCGTCTCCGGTGCGCGTCAGCGCCGCGAGCGGCGCGACGGCACGCCCATCCTTGAGCAACCCCAGCGCGAACGCGGCGGCCGCCTGGACCGCCGCACTCGAGTCCCGCAGGGCAGCGACGAGCGGCGCCACGGCGGCGGTGTCACCGCTGCGGCCGGCGGCGAGGGCCGCCTGGCGACGCACGAACGGGTCGGGAGCCCCGAGCGTCTCGCGCTCGAGCCCCGCGTCGAACGCTCGGGCGTCCGCGGCGGCGAGCAGACGCGCCAGCGCCTCCACCGTTCCCTCATCGCGCTGGGCTGCGGCGGGGCGCGCCGCGAGCACCAGCACCACGGACAGCACGCAGGACCTAGAGACGAACCGGGTCCGGAGTCGTTTGCAGGAGGTCGAACACATGCGCGGGAAGGTGGGTGAGCGTATGCTGGTGCGTGAGCGAGACGAGCGACGTCACTCCGGTCGCGAGCAGGTCGCCCGTCGCCGCGCGGTCGACGGCATACCCGAACGTGACGCGCCGCGACGCCAGCTCGCGGACCCAGCAGCGCACCCGCACCAGATCGTCGTAGCGCGCCGCCGCGCGGAAGCGGACGTCGACCTCGGACACCGCGAGGTACACGCCCTGCTGCTCCAGCTCTTTGTAGGTGACCCCGGTTTCGCGCATGAGCTCGGTGCGGGCGCGATCGAACCAGATCAAGTAGTTGGCGTGGTAGACCACGCCCATCTGATCGGTCTCGGAGTAGTTGACGCGGAGAGTTATCGAGCTGATCACGCCGTGGCAACTTCCACAGCGGATCGGCAAAAGTCAAATACGACAGGCGCTTGCGGGCGTTTCGCGGGATTCCTAGCTTGGGGCGTGCCCGCCCCAGCATCGCGCGTGATCGTCGTCGCCGACGCCCACCTGGGCCAGGTGCCACCCGCCGCCGTCACCGCGTTTCACCGCTTCCTCGATGCCGTGCCGGATTTGGGCGACGCGCTGCTCATCAACGGCGACCTGTTCGACTTCTGGTTCGAGTACCGCGCGGTGATCCCACGGCGTCACTTTGGCACGCTGGTAAAGCTCCAGCGCGTCCGGGCGCGCGATGTGGCCGTCACACTCGTGGGCGGCAACCACGATCGCTGGGGCGGCGACTTTCTCACCAAGGACTTGGGGCTCGCGTTCTACGCCGGCGAGGCCGAGATCGACGTGGCCGGCCGCCGAGCCTTCGTGGCCCACGGCGACGGGCTGACCGAGCAGCATTGGAGCGCCCGGCTGATGCACCGCGTG
Organism: Gemmatimonadota bacterium; assembly: GCA_003220855.1. Lineage (GTDB taxonomy): Bacteria > Gemmatimonadota > Gemmatimonadetes > Gemmatimonadales > GWC2-71-9 > AG41. Next base: position 3,655 of record QHTP01000248.1, on the reverse strand, counting down.
ACCCGCCACGCTGCCACCATCCGCCTGTTCCGCGCGCTCCACCCCGATCTCGGGTTCTGGATCGCGCATCAGCTGTCACGCAAGCTGGCGGACAATACCCGCGACCGCGCGGTGTTGGACCGCGCCGAGCGCGCGCAGGCCCGCTACGCCGAGGAGCTGCTGGCGCGGCGGCCCGACCTGGAGCTGGTGATTCTCGCTCACACGCATCGACCCGCCCTGGCAGAACTGCCAAACGGGAGGGCCTATCTGAACCCCGGCGCGTTTCTGGACGGAGGGCGCTATGCGGTCGTCACTGCGAGCGGCGTCGAGTTAAGAACGTTTCAGTAAGACGTCGCGGGACGGCGTCACGGAAAGACGTCAACCAAGCGGGACCACTTCGACGATCTGGAGTTTCTCCCCAAGAAATCTGGCGCCCACTTTCCGGAAGTGCGGCTCGTCGTCCGACACGACGAAGCGGTGCACCGACGCCGCGTCCGGCGGCGCGGCGAGGTCGCCCTGCTCGATCGCCCGCGCGACCGCCTTGGCGGTCTCCTCCGCGCTGTCCACGAGCGTCACGCCGGCACCGAGCACGCGCGCGAGCAGGGGCTTGAGCAGCGGGTAGTGGGTGCATCCGAGCACGAGGACGTCGACCCCGGCGCGCTGCAACGGCTCGAGATACTGCCGCGCGATCAACTCGGTCGCGGGGTGATCGAACCATCCTTCCTCGACGAGGGGCACGAACAAGGGGCACGCCTGCGCGCAGACGGGCGTATCGGGCCTGAGCGCCTGGATGGCCCGCTCGTAGGCACCGCTCGCGATGGTGCCCGCGGTCCCGATCACGCCGATCGTTCCGGATCGGGTGGCCGCCACCGCGGCGCGCGCGCCCGGCTCGATCACGCCGACCAGGGGGACCGGGGAACGGGAGGAGAGATAGTCGAGCGCGTGCGCGCTGATGGTGTTGCAGGCCACGACCAGGGCTTTCACGCCGCGCCCGAGCAGGTACGCGAGGATCTCCCCCGCGTAGCGGCGCACCGTGTCCGGCGACTTGGGGCCGTACGGGACGCGCGCGGTGTCGCCGAAGTAGATCACCGACTCGTGCGGCAGGCGCTCGAACAGCGCGCGCGCGACCGTGAGGCCCCCGATCCCCGAGTCGAACACGCCGAGCGGTGCGCGGTTCACGGACGGGGCACCGGCACGCTGAGTCCGACACCGCCCGGAAATGCCCGGACCTTCAGCTCCTTGGGAAAGTCCTGGAGGTGCGCCGACACGAACGCCTCCGCACCGGAAAACAGATGGTTGAAGATCCACAGGACGAGCCAGTCCTGCACTTCCTGCCGCTTGGCTCCCACGTTCACGGATCCCGCCTCCCGCAGGTAGTGGAACTCCGACTGCGCCTTGAGGGTCATCATCGCGCTGACGCCTTCCCAGGTCGCGAACACGGCGCCGGCGACGGGCCGCCCCGTCACCGCCTGCCCCCATCCGGGCACGAGGAACGAGCGGAGGAACGCTCCCATCGGCCGGATGCGATGCGACGTGTCGGGCGCAACGACCACGGCGCCGGTGGTGACGACCGGCGGCGGAGCATGGGACGTGTCGGGGACCTGGGCGGATAGGCGGGCGGGCGGATGGGCCGACAGCAGGGCCACGCAAGCCGCGCCCCATCTGACCGCCCGTCCGCCCGTCCGCCAGACCGTCTTCACTGCGCCACCAACACGTTCAGCCGCGCCGGCTCCACGCGCACCGTGCACTCACGCGCGCCCGGCTGGCGCAGCTCACCGTCCAGGTGCAGAACCAACGGCCCTTCGAGGGAGCGCAACGTGACGCTGCGCGTCTGAAACACGGTCACCTCCCGCATCGTGGCGTGGGTTCCGCGCATCACGCGCGGTACGGCGACCAGAAACCGCGGGAGCGAGACGCGCCGCACGACGCACACGTCCAACCACCCGTCGCCAGGGAGCGCCGCGGGAGCGAAGCGATAACGGCCGCCCGCCGTCGTGCCATTGCAGATCTCGACCATCATCATGTACCCCGTCTCGCCAAATCTGGACGCCCGCACCTCGAGGCGCGGCGGTCGGAACCGCGCGAACGCACGGAACACGGGCACCAGATACGACAGGAATCCCGAGAGTCCCGGCATGGCGTTCCGAACGCGCACGACCTCGGCCCCGAACCCGACTCCGGCGCTGTTCACGAAGTACTCGTCGAGCACGCGCCCCACGTCGAACGGGACCGTGCGGGCGGTGACGAGCCGCCGCACCGCATGCGCCGGACTGTGCCGCGCCAGGCCGACCAGCTTCGCGAAGTCGTTGCCGCTGCCGATCGGCACCACGCCGAGCGCGGCGCGCTCCCCACCCCCACCCTGCAGCAGGCCGTTGGCCACCTCGTGTACGGTACCATCACCGCCGACGGCCACGACACAGCGGGCACCCGAGCCGACCGCGCGCGCCGCGAGCTCGACGCCGTGTCCGGGACGATCGGTGCGCTCGGCTTCCACGCTCCAGCCCTGGCGCCGAAACTCGCGCACGATCGGATCGAGCGCGCGCGCCGCCGCGCCACGCCCGGCGGCGGGATTGAGGATGACGTGGGCATGGATCAGAGGCTCATTATAAGCATCGAGGCCCGATCCGGCAGCGGGATCGGGCCTCGAGGAGGCTCGGCAGCGGTGCTCGGCTACGACCGTGTAACCGTGTACTGCCCGCAGGCGGTGAACTGGACGGTGACGTTCGAGGTGGCGCCGTTCCGGGACACCGTCGCCATCAGGGTACCGGAGTCGAAGCGCGGCTCGACGGTGCAGCTGGCGTTGAAGTGCAGCGCCGGGTTGGTCGTCACTGCCAGCGCATAACTGAGCGTGCCAGAGGTCCAGGTCGATGCGCCGTTGATCGTCCACGTGCCGCTCGGGAGGGGTGAGCCCATCTGAATCGACCCGGCCTGGTCGGCGGTGAAGCTCGACGCCCACTTGCGGACGTGCGTGGCCGTGCCGCCGGTGGCGAAGGTGTAGTCGGTCTGCATCGTATCGGCGAGCTGGAGCGCGTCGGCGCTGCCCACCACCGTGCGGGTGCCGTTCTCCTTGGCCGAGCGGGTCACGTTGGTCGTCGTGTTGGTGACGCTGCGGGTGAAGTCGGTGTAGCGGGTGCGCAGCGCCAGGTCGGTCGTAGTAGGCGTGGGGTCGACGAAGTCGATCGTGCCGCTGAGCGTCGCGGTGTACGGCGGGTTGCTGAAGGTGCAGCCCGTGAAGTCGACGCGCACCGAGTCGGGCACCGGATCGCCATCCGAGTTCGTGGGCGAGGCCGGACTCTTGGTCGGCGTGCAGCTCGCGGTCGCCGCGGGCATCACCGGGGCACCCAGCATCGGGGCTGCGGCGAACGGCGTGCCCGTCGAGCTGTTGAACGTCGCGCCCTCGGGGAGTGCGGCGGCGTCGGTCGTCACGACTTCCGCGACGCTGTTGGCCTCCGCTTGGGTGAGCATGGAATTGGGAGCCGTCGACGTGCTGCACGCGGCGAACGCCGCGACGGCGACGGTGCCGGCGGCGAAGCGCCAGACACTCCTGGGCATGCGACTCATCTTGATGATCCTCCAATTGTTCGAGTGCAGGGCGCCGCTCCGGAAACGATTAGACGGAGGCGATGTTGCAGACGTTAACGGCGCTCGGGCACATCCTGGAGAGGAAGACTGCGGA
>QHTP01000345.1 GCA_003220855.1 Gemmatimonadota bacterium | reverse complement strand
CGCGTCGCACTGGAGCAGCTGACGCCCCGCGACCGCGAGGTGCTCCTGCTGTGGGACTCAGGGTTGTCATACGATGAAATCGCCGCGCAGACGGGGCTCGCGCGCGGGGCGATCGGCACGACGTTGGCGCGGGCACGCCGGCGGCTGGTGGAAGCCTACGAGGGAAAGTCAGGTGAGCATGTCGCACGTGGATGAAGGAATGCTGCACGGGTATCTCGACGGCGAGCTGTCGCCGGCGGAGGCCCGGGGAGTCGATGCGCACCTGGCCGAGTGCCCCGAGTGCCGCCGCCGGCTCGAAGACGAGCGCGCGCTGATCGCCCGCGCCGCCGAGCTGCTGGCGCTGGCTACACCGCCCGTCCGCGCGCTGCCACCGTTCCGTGCCGGGGACGTGAAGCTTCCCCCCCGGGTGTGGTGGCAAGTGCGTCTGCCGCTGGCCTGGGCGGCGACGGTGGCGCTCGCTCTGGGAATCGGGACCTACCTCGGCAGGGAGGTGAACCCGGCCTCCCAGGTCGAAAAGGCACTCGACAACACAGCGGCGACACGGCGCCCAATGGCAGAGCCGGTGAAGCGGGAGCTGGCACAGCGCGAATCTCGCGTCGAGCGGCGCGCCGTACGCACGCCGCCCGCGGCTCAGCCTGCCCCGCCCGCGGCTCGAGCTCTGGCTCGGGCGAACAACATCGCCCTACCGCGCCCGGAGCCGGTCGTGCAGGCGGACAGTGTTGCCGCGCCCGTTGCAAACGCCGACCGGACTTTTCAGGGAGAGGCCAGGGTCGTCCTGGGAAAGGCGTTGGAGGAGGGACGCGACGTCTGGCAGAAAGGATCCGCCATCAGCATCGACAGTGCGCGACACGTGCTGGGCGCTGACCCTTTCGTCGTCCCCGGCGTCCCGATCGAGGCGCTCTACAGGGGTCGCGCCATCGGCTACTCCAGCGTCGTGATCGTCGAGCAGGCGCTTGATTCGACGACGCTGATCGAGGTGATCAACGCCCGGCCCGCGCCGCAACTCCTCGACCAGGTGGTGGTGGCGGGGGCGCCGGCCGGGCGACCCGAGCGGGCCAGTGCCGCCGATTCGCTCGCAGCCCTCGCTAGGCGCCCTGCACCACGTGTCGCGAAGGCGGCCGGTCAGGTGAGGCTCGATCTGTTCCGGGACGTTCGAGGGCCCCTCTCCGCCGATTCCCTCGCCGCATTGCGGCGCCGACTGGAGCCGCTGCGGCCGTAGCGAAGCCGACTTACTGCACGGTGATCGTGCCCGTCATGTTGTACGTCGGGGGGGGATGGATACTGCAGTGGAAGGCATAGGACCCTGCCGCAGGAAAGGTCACCACCACGGTGCTCCCGTTCGGCAGGCTACCGCCAGTGAACCTCGCGTCGTCCGATGTGACGGTGTGATCGATCCCGGTGTTATTCAGCCAACAAACCTTCTGCCCCGCCGTGATGGTTGCCGTGCTCGGGCTGAAAGTGAATGAGCCAGTCGCGGCGATTGTTGCACTGGCCCCTGAGCTGGCGCAACTCGCCGGAGGCGTCCCGCCGCCGCCTCCGCCGTAGTTCGTGCCCGTCGAGCTACCGCACGACGCCAACAGAGCCGCTCCCGTTACTCCGAGCACCAGCGAGATCAGCCTCGACTGCATACATCCTCCGATTGTCGAGCGTGGGGACCACCGACCACAGACACCTCTTAGTACACAAAGGAACGCAGAGGAGATCGGCGCTGGATCCCGCGGAAGGTCAGGAAGTCGTGAGGGCGAAGGTGCCGCTAGTGTCGCTCGCGCTCCAGAGCGTCCGCGGCGAGACGCGGGGACAGCATCGGGTAGCGTGCCCCGAACCAGCCGAGCGAAGCGAGGAACAGCCCACCGAACAGCAGCGCCACGCCGATCTCGGGCACGCCGAGCGCCGGCCCCGCCCGGCCGTTGATCGAGGGCACGATCTCGAGATAGCGCTCCAGCCAGATCCCCAGCAGGCTCACGAGCGCGAATGTCGTCAGCAAGGCGGGAGACTTCTTGGGCTTGACGCCGAGCAGACCGACGAACGGCACGACGAACACCAGGAAGAACACCGCCACACCGAACGGCCTCCAGGGATCGATCAGCCGGTAGAAGATGAAGAACGTCTCCTCGGGCAT
>QHTP01000344.1 GCA_003220855.1 Gemmatimonadota bacterium | reverse complement strand
GCATCGCCTCGAGGCCCAGCGCCACGCCCAGCCGGCTGGACGCGAACCCGGGCGAGTCGTTCACGATAATGGGCTCCTTCCCGAGCGCCCGCGCGAATGCGACCGCACGCTCCACGCTGGCCGTCGCAGCCCGCGGATGCCGCACGATCTCCACCAGCTTCATCGCGTGGACCGGATTGAAGAAATGCAGCCCCACCACCCGACTCGGGTCGCGCACCGCGCCGGCAACGGCGGCGACCGAGAGCGACGACGTGTTGGTCGCGAGCAGCGCTCCCGCCGGAGCCGCCCGCTCGAGCTCCGCGAACAGCCGCTGCTTCACGGCCACGTCCTCGACCACCGCTTCGATGACGACGTCGGCGTCGCGCACCGCCGCGGGGAGGTCCGGGGTCGACCGCAGTCGCGCGGCGACGGCGCTCAGGTCGGCCTGACTCAGCTTGCCGCGCTGTACGCCGCCCTGAAGCAGGTCGCCGATTTTCCGGATGGCCAGGGGGATGGCGTCGGCCCGACTGTCGGTGAGGCGGACCTCGAACCCGGCGAGCGCCGCCGCGTACGCGATGCCGTGCCCCATCGTCCCCGCGCCCACGACCGCGACCGGTCCGGCGCTCATGCCGCCAGCGCGTCCACCGCCCGGCGTCCGACCTCGGGCCGGTTCGTGCAGATCCCGTCCACCCCAAAGTCGAGCAGCTCCCGCATCTCGGTTACGTCGTCGACGGTCCAGACAATGAGCTGCATGCCCGCGCCGTGCAGCGCTGCCACCAGCGCACGATCGACGAGCGTGTGCTCCTGCCACAGGATGGTGGCGCCTGCGTCCCGCAGCGGCCGGAGAGGCTCGATGGGATAGGACGTGCTCAACACGCCCACCCGCAGACCCGGCCGCGCGGCGCCGAGGCGCTGGACAATGCGGTGGTCGAACGCGTGCACGGCGTAGCCGGGTGGATTGGGGCCGTTGCGCAAGACGTCGAGCAGCGACGCGTCGAACTGCGGTGGCAGCGATTTCACTTCCACGAACACCTGCAGCGCGGGCCCGAGCAGGCCGAGCACGTCGCCGAGTGTCGGAACCGGCTCACCGTTCGCGAGCCGTAGCGCCGCAAGCTGGGGTCGCGTCATGCGGGCGATGCGGTGACCCGCGATCGCCTCGTCGTGATGCACGACGATGACGCCGTCGGCCGTGGCGTGCACGTCCAGCTCCACCGCGTCGGCGCCCAGCGCGGCCGCGGCGCGGAACGCGGCGAGCGAGTTCTCCAATTCGCGCGCCGATGCGCCGCGGTGCGCGATGACGAGGGCCCGGGAAGGGCTCACTTGAGCAGGCTGTCCGCCTTTTTCGGCTCGATCCAGGCCGGCTCCTTCTCGATGTCGTGCACGACCTGGTAGTGCTCGGGCTGGGGCAGCACCGTCTTCAAGTACGCCTGGTACTTCGCCGCATCGTCGATCGGCTCGCCGTCCACCGTGAAGTGCTGGTGGGCGTACACGCCGATCTTGCGGTTGAACTTCGTGTCCGGGACCCGCAGCCAACGCTCGCGGTCGGGGATGAACATGTTGAGCCGTTCAACCAATTTTGTGATCTCTTGGCGGTACAAGTCTCTGCTGTACTCATTGAGCTTGGCCTTGTCCGGCTCCAGCTGGTTGTCGCGCTCGTCGTAGCGGCCCTTTAGCCCCCACACGTAGGCCCAGTGGGCGGACGACGAATTGTCGGTGCCGAACAGGTCGAAGGCGGTGGGGATCCACTTATAGAAGAACCGCTGCATCGCGTCGGGCGGCATCTTGCCGGCCTTGACGATACGGATCAAGCCGTTGTTGCCGGTGCCCAGGTGGAACGACTCTTCCTTGAGCATCGGATTCATGGAGCGCGACAGTGGGTCGACGATCCCAGCAGCCGTTCACCCTCGTCGGCGCGGCGCTCCAGCAGCTTGGCCGCCTCGCGCTTGCCTTCGTCCCCGAAGTGGCTGCACAAGAGATAGGACATCTGCCAGCCGTGCCGCATCTCCTCCGTCATCACCCGCATCAGCGCCAGCAGATCGTAGTCCGACGGAGCGTGGGTGAGCAGATTGCGCTGCTGCTCCACCGAGGCGAACTCCGTGTCGCCCTGGTAGACGATGAGGTTCAGGAGCGCGTCACGGATGCGCTGGTCGGGGATGTGCATCACGGTGGGCCACTTGCGCTGACCTCGATAGTGACCGAACTCGATGTGGGGTACGTCCTGCTCCCCGAACTTCGCCTCGAACTTGAAGCTGCGGAGATCACCCTGGGGCAGACCGATGCCGTCCTGCCAGTAGCGGAAGTAGTCGATCCACTCGTCGAAGTTGCCGAGCTTGCGTACCATCAGCCGCTCCTCTTCGCGATTGACGCCCCACCCGCGATGCGCTCCCGCACCTCGGGAATGGCGAATAGTTCGTTCTGTTGTGCGATCTCGTGGTCGAGCACCGCTTCCAAGGCACCCCCGGCGCTCCGGTACAGCGCCGCTTTCGCCCGACGCACCGCGCCCGGGGGTTGGGCCGCCCAGGCGTCGGCGAGCGCGCGGGCCTCCGACGCGAGCCGGGCGTGGAGCACCACCCGGTCGAACAGGCCCAACTCGAGCGCCTCGACCGCGGGCACCATGCGCGCGCTCCACACCAGCTCGAGGGCCTTGGACGGGCCCACGAGCCGGGGCAGGAAGAACGTCCCACCCCAGTCGGGCACCAGCCCGAGCTTGTGGAACACCTGCCCGATGGACGCCTGGTCCGACGCGATGCGGTAGTCGCAGGCCAGCGCCAGATTGGCGCCGCCGCCCGCGGCGGCGCCGTTTACCACGGCGAGCACGGGTTGTGGCGCGGCGCGCAGGGCGAGCGCCACGTCCTTCCCGGCGGCGACGAGTGCGGGTCCCTCGCTCCCCAGCACTCCCAGGTCGGCCCCGGCGCAGAACGCCCTGCCCGCGCCCGTGATCGCGATGACGCGAACGCCCTCGCTGCCGCTCAAGAGACGCAGCGCCTCCAGCAGCTCGTCGCACATGGCGCGGTCGAACGCGTTCAGCTTCTCCGGACGATTGAGCGTCACCGTCCCGATTCCGGCCGCGATCTCCACCAGCACGCGCTCGTACGCCGCCATCACGCCCGCTCCACGATCATCGCGATGCCCTGGCCGACGCCGATGCACATGGTCACGAGCCCGTAGCGCCCGTTCGTGCGCCGCAGCGCGTGCGCCAGCGTCGTGAGCAGGCGCGCGCCCGTCGCGCCGAGCGGGTGCCCCAGGGCGATGGCGCCGCCGTAGATGTTCACCTTCGCCGGGTCGAGCTTGAGCTCGCGCATGCAGGCGATCGCCTGCGCGGCGAAGGCCTCGTTGAGCTCGATCAGGTCGATCTGGTCGATCTTCAAGCCGGCGCGTTTCAAGACCTTCCGGGTCGCCGGGATCGGGCCCAGACCCATGCAGCTCGGGTCGACGCCGGCGACGGCGGTCGCGACGATGCGCGCGAGGGGCTTGGTTTGCTCAGATGTCACGAGCAGCGCTGCGGCTCCGTCGTTGATGCCACTCGCGCTCGCCGCGGTCACCGTGCCGTCCTTTCGGAACGCCGGCTTGAGCTTGGCGACGCCGTCGAGCGTGGTCCCGGCGCGCGGATACTCGTCCCTCGCGAACGTGGCGCCGTCGGGAAGCGTGACCGGCACCACCTCGTCGGTGAACACGCACGCGTGGAGCGCCGCGGCGGTGCGCCGCTGGCTTTCGACCGCGAACGCGTCCTGCTCGGCGCGCCCGATCTTGTAGCGATCCGCCACCACTTCGGCCGTCTCGCCCAGCGAGATGGTCCATTCCCGCTTCAAGCGCGGGTTCGTGAAGCGCCATCCCACGGTGCTGTCGGCCGTCTCCGGGGCCTTGCGACTCCAGGGCTCACCGGACTTGAGCATCACGTACGGGGCGCGCGTCATGTTTTCGACGCCGCCGGCGATGAACACCTCGCCCTCACCCGCCTTGATCGCCTGCGCCGCGCTCGCCGCCGCCTGGAGCCCCGAGCCGCACAGCCGGTTCACGGTCTGGCCGGGAACGTCGACCGGGAGACCCGCGAGCAGCAACGCCATCCGCGCCACGTTGCGATTGTCCTCGCCCGCCTGATTGGTGCAGCCGAGGATCACGTCGTCGATCGCGACCGGATCAATTCCGGTGCGCTCGACGACGGCCTTGATCGGGATGGCGGCCAAGTCATCGACACGCACGGATGCCAGGGCACCCCCATGCTTGCCGACGGGCGTACGTAGCGCAGCACAGATATACGCTTCCCTCACGGGCGCTCCATTGCGGATTGTAGATTCCGGATTGCGGATTGAACGTTGCGCGCGTCGAGGGGCGTGCCGAGCCAATCCGCAATCCGAAATCCGCAATCCGCAATCATAGTGCAACCCATACCGTTTTGAGCTCCGTATAGTTG
>QHTP01000343.1 GCA_003220855.1 Gemmatimonadota bacterium | reverse complement strand
GTCGCGAGCGCTTCGAGCGCCGCGACGGCATCGTGCACGTTCGACGTGAAGAAGTGCACGCCATGGTCGCGCGCACGCCAGCGGGCCTCGGGAAGGAGCGGATGACCCGCGCCTCGCAGATGCAGCTCCGCCATGAAGTCCACCGCCGCATCGAGCCGCCACGGCAGGCGGTCTGCGGCGAGACTCCCGTCGCCCAAATCCTCGTAGACGTGCCATACCCAGTTCCCCTCGCGTTCCGCCACGGCCGCAAGGAGTTGAGGACACCCGTCGCCCAAGTCGAGGGCGGGCAGCCAGCGCTCGACCACCAGGCGGTCGGTTTGGGCGACGGCCGGCGGGTGCCGCTTGAGGACCAGGGCCAGGCCGGAGGGGCTGCCGACCTGCAGGCGGTACACCGCCGGCTTCAGCCGCTCGAGTTGCAACGGCTCTCCAGGTTGCGTGGCGCCGCTAACCAGGTCCTCAAGGGCTTCACACACCTCCGCCGCGCCCGGCTCCTGCCAGCGCTCGAGGGAGCGCTCGAGGCGCTCGCGCACCGCTGCGCCGCCGCGCGTCGTCATGTGAGGGCACGCTCCAGGACCCGGGTCACCACCCGGCAACCGTCGAAGTGCTCCTCGGCGAGGTTCCGCGCGAGGCGACAATGTCGCTCGTAATCGGCTTCGATCGCCGCCAGCGCGCGCACGGCTTCGTCCATCGATCGGAACCGGAACAATCCCGCGGCGTCGGGCAGCCGGCTGGGCCCTGTGTGTTGCACCACCGCCGGCTTCCCGCTGGCCAGGTAGCAGATGGTACGGTCACTGGTCCAGCTGTTTGCGAACTGGACGCAGTACGGTTTCACGCAGCTGAATTCGCCGCGCGACGCCTGGATGTAGGCGCGGTACTGCTCCGGCGTCGCGCTGACCTCCCAGGCCTCACGCACGCCCCAGCCCAGGGCCCCCAGGCGCTGGTGCCATTCGGCGTACTGCTGGCCCAGGCACACGGACAGTTCGATTCGGGCGGGCGTTCGGGACGGCAGGTCGGCGTACTCAAGGTACGCGACTCGCTTCTCGTTAGAAAACGTCGTGCCCGCGAACTCGAACGTCCCGCCCCACCAGTGCGTGATGGTCGTGTAGGGTGACGCGGGATCGGCGCGGACGACGGGCCACTCGGCGAGGAACACGGGTGGCGGCGTGTAGTGCCAGCGCAGCCCGCAGTCGGGAAAGCGCGCCGCCGGCGTGCCCACGGTCTCGCCGATCGTGAAGTAGACGTCGTGGGGCGCCACGCAGATGTCGCCCGTGGTCATCCAGACCTGGAACAGGCCGGGATCGGTGTCCACGAAGGCGGAGCGACGGAAGCGTCGCACGGCGGACTCGGGGAGCGCGTGCGACAGGTTCAGGAGCAGGTCGGCGTCGGCGGCGACCTCCAAGGTCAGGCCGCTGGCGGCCAGGTCAGCCGGGAGGGGCGCGCCGGTGATCGAGTAGAGCGCCAGCGCGTTGGCGAACCCGTAGCGTCCCAGGTGCGCCTGCAAGGTGGCGACGCACTCGCGCACGTCGCGGCCGCGCCAGCGCCGGCGGTGCGCGACCGAGGTGTCGCCCACGTCGTCGTCCACGCCTTCGAGCCAGATCACCCGGCATCCGGCGGCACGCAGGGCCAGAGCCCAGTTCAGGTAGACCCAGAGGTGCCCGCCTCCCTGGGGATAGCCGACGGTGTTGGCTGGGGCGAGGCAGACCGTGAGGCTCACGCGGCACCCCCCCCTCCGGCCGCATCCGGCAGCGGCGGGCGCAGACTCTCGAACCAGTCGTCGATGTCCACCAGTCCGCTCCAGCCCCACTCGGCGCCATCGTTCAGGAGAGCCATCGCGGGCCAGACGATGCAGCTGACGCCGCGTGCGGTCTCGGCCGCGTGGAACACGAGATTCAGGTCGCCCTCCGCCGCCAAACGCTGGCCCGCCCGTTCGACGGCCGCGCGATAGCGGCGGAGTAGCGCGGGCCGGTCGTCAGGTGACGACTGGTAGAGGAACGTCGAGAGGTCGTAGCTCG
>QHTP01000313.1:2724-4026 GCA_003220855.1 Gemmatimonadota bacterium | reverse complement strand
CGCCGCCAGTCGCTCCAGCGTGCGCTTCATGCGCTGGAGATCCCGGATCCGCTGTTGGACGACGTCGATCTTCTGTCTGGTTTTCCGCTCGACGGCATCGCAGGCAGCACCGTGGCGGACGCGCAGCCCGAGCAACTCCTGGATCTCCTGCAACGAGAAACCGAGCTCCTGGGCGTGCTTGATGAAGCGCAAGCGCGCCACCGCGTCATCGGCGTACTGGCGATATCCAGCGGGAGTGCGCCGCGGCGTCGGAAAGAGGCCGCGCCGTTCGTAATAGCGGATCGTCTGGATGTTCACGTCGGCCGCGTCCGCGACCTGACCAATGGTCAGCGCCATTCTTGCGCTCTCCTTGAGGCTCTAGGACAAGATAGACCTTATACCAAGGTATAGGGTCAAGGGGCCTGTTCTGAGTTGTTGTGAGTAGCGAGGGACGGACCAACCGGTGAGCCGGCCCGCCGGGTCGCAGCACCTCACCACTGAGTCTGATCGACGCGCGCCTCCACGTCGCGTTCCTCCCCCAGGCATTATATTGAACTCAATGTTGATGTCTACAGAATATTCGCAGAACCCTGCGCCCCAGCGATGACCCGGTTGGCAAGACAGCGCGACAGCAGACCGCGCGCGGCTGCCGTGGCCGACACCGCGCAGATTGTTCAGGGCCTGCGACGGATTGTGAAGGCCCTGCAGACGTATTCGCAGGACGTGCGGAGCGCGTACGGACTGTCCGGGCCGCAGCTGTGGGCCCTGAAGACGCTCCGGCGTGAGGGAAGGATGACCGTCGGCCACCTCGCTGCAGCCCTCGCCGTGCATCAAAGCAGCATCTCGATACTCCTGGATCGCCTGGAGAAGCGCGGCCACGTCCGGCGCATCCGTCGTCCACCGGATCGCCGTATCGTGCTAGTGGAGCTGACCAGTAAGGGTGCCACCACAGCGGCCGACGCGCCCGAAGCAGCGCAGGGCCGCCTGCTGCACGCGCTCGACGCCATGTCCGCCCAGGAGCTCCATCGCATCCGCCGCGCCGTGGATCGGCTCGTCGCCGCCATGGAGGCGGCTGACGTCAAGGCACGCTTCTTCTTCTCGGACGAGTGATGGACCGCGCGCCGTCGAGCCGGCCGATGGGCCCACTGGGGCGCCAGCGCCAACTCATCATCGACGCGGTGCTCTTGGGCGTCGCGGGCGCTGCGGCCGCCCTGGTCTTCACGTACGTCCTGCGCGGAGCGACTTGGGTGTTCCTCACGAAGCTCGCGGGCTACCACCCGCCGGGCCTCCCGAACGAAGGCGGCGTTCCGGGTTCCCGCCCAG
>QHTP01000313.1:0-2531 GCA_003220855.1 Gemmatimonadota bacterium | reverse complement strand
AAGGGACATGTGTCGACCACCCTAGGGTCGTAGTCCCAGCGGCGCACTCTCGTCGATGACCCGGAATTCGTCCCGTCGATTTGTCGCCCACGCCTCTTCGCTGTGCCGGAGATCGAGGGGCTGTCCCACGCCGGCAGAGACCGTCTCGATGCGACTCGCCTCGACGCCGTGCTCCACGAGGTACTCCTTTGCCGCGACTGCTCGGCGCCGGCCCAGAGCCAGGTTGTAGATCTCCCCGCCTCGCTCGTCGGAATGCCCGATGATGCGGATACGGGCCTGCGGGTCTGCCTTCAGGATCGAGATTTTCTCGTCGAGGATCTCCGCGTCCGTGGGCTGAAGCACCCACCGGTCGAAACCGAAGTAGACCCTCTCGGCCAGCTCGGCACGCAGGTCGCGATTCCGTTGCATGACCGCGGCCGAATCGGGCACGTGCCGTCGAGCGAGCTGGCCCGCTCTGGCTTCCGCGGCTTCGAGCGAGCCGCCTCTCCCCTGCTGGGCCAGCGCGATTACGCCAAGTCCCACCAGCGCCGCGGCTCCAGCGATCCAGAGAATGTTCTTGATCGGCATGAGTCCTCGCTTCCGAAATCTCGGCCACCGCCGGCGGGCGCGCCGACGGTGGCCAACCACGATTGCCGCCTGTGAGCGCTACCGCAGCACGACGTTCGTCGTCAGGTTGTCGAACTGATCGTTGCGGTTTGTTGCCCACGCCTCCTCGTTGTGCGCCGGATCGATCGGCCGCTCCTTGCCGTAGGAGACGATCTCGATGCGGCTCGCGTCAATGCCGTGGGCGACGAGATACGCCTTGGCGTTGATGGCGCGACGATTGCCCAGCGCGAGGTTGTATTCGTCCGAGCCACGCTCGTCACAGTTGCCGGCCACGCGGACGCGTACCCGCGGGTTGGCCTGCAAGATCGGAAGCTTCTCATCCAAGACGCGCGCATCGCCCGGCCGGATGATCGCCCTGTCGAAGTCGAAATGAATCATTGTCGCGAGCGCCGCATTGACCTCTGCGGCCTTGCGCTGGAGCGCGGCGAGCGAGTCGGCGCGGCGCTGTTCCGCACGCCGCTCGGCGGCTGCGCGAGCCCGCGCCTCCTCCTCCGCCCGCGCGATGGAATCCTGACGAGCCCGCATCAGAGCCGTCGAATCGACCTGAGGCTGCACCGCCACCTGGGGCGGCGGGGCCTGGTGGCAAGCGCCCGCCACGCAGGCGAACGCCACGGGGACAGCGAGCAGCATGGGACGCATCGGATCCTCCTCTTCTTGTATCAGGGAAAGGAACGGGATTGGAATGCACGGCATGACCCGCGGGTTCATTGGTCGGCAAAGAAGAACCGCGCGTTTACGTCGGTCGCCTCCATTGCTTGGACCACGACCGCGCGACCGGGGCCGCGTGCCATGCTCGCGCTCGTCGTGCCAAGAGACCTCTCCGGGGAACCGTCCCAAGTATATTGGTGTCAATATTGATGTCAATGTTTATGACGCATCATACCCGCCGTCCGGGGGAGGTTCCCGCAGCGATTTCTCGTTTCAGGAGGCAACCGTTATGCGCACCGCGTCTCTCACCATCGCACTCGCCTGTCTGGCGGGTGGGGCTCCACTCGCCGCGCAGACGGCCGGTCGAACGGCCGCGCGCGCGCCCGAACCGAGACCGGAGTCCGAGCGGGTCTTCGTCGCCGTGCTGGAAGGGGCCTACGAGGTTCCTCCGGTCGACACGCACGCCACGGGCACCGCCGAGCTGACATGGACGGGGACCGAGCTGCGCTACCAGGTGCACGTCGATTCGATCAGCGACATCGCAGGCGCCTACCTGCACATCGGTCGGGCTGGCGCCGGGGCGCCCGCCGTCGGCGATTTGTTCGACGGCATCAAAGCCGGGCCCGTCTCCGGCCTCCTCGGCCGCGGTACGTTGACGAAGGCGCAGTTGCACGAGACGACGATGGCCCGATTGCTCCGGGCACTCCGAGACGACGATGCCTACGTCACCGTGCACACGCTCGCGCTTCGGGGTGGCGAGCTCCGGGGCCAGCTGCGCGTCCAGCCGACGATGGCGAGCCGGTAGCGGGGGACGGTCAAGATGTTCCTCAAGGCGGTCGCCGCGCGGCTCGGCGTCACGCTCACGGTCGCGACGTATGACCGGTTCCTGAAGCTGAGGGCGGCGGCGCAGGAAATGGCCGTTACGGCGTCACAGGAGCGCGGTCGGCAGCGGAAATGCGACACCTCGGGTGATCCCTAGAGCTGGGTCCTCAGAGCGGGTCGCAAGACAGTAGGTAGCCGAAGCTGGCGGCTGTGGCGCTCTGCGCAAGACCTAGGCGCGACTCCCCGCCGGCAGCTCCCGGCGCACCAGGACCGTCAGGACGACCGCGGTGAGGAACAGCGCCGCCACGTCGCCCCACAGGTGCCCGATCTGACCGGGGTCGGTCACAGAGTGGACCGCCATGACAGCGCCGTGCACGATACTCGACCAGACGGTGAACCAGATGAGGCTCAGGTTGCGGGCCGGGTCTCGCGCGGCGAGTAGGAGGAACACACCG
>QHTP01000312.1 GCA_003220855.1 Gemmatimonadota bacterium | reverse complement strand
GTGGCGGGGTCGTCGCGGCGGTCGTACTCACCGGATGGCAGCACGTGACTCGCAACGGCGGCGAGGACCACGCAGCCGACGAGCAGCGTCAGGGGGTGGGGGAACCGCACGCGGGGATTATGCCGCCACCTGGCCCGTCGGGTTAGCCCCGAGCCAACCCTCCCGACATGGCGCCTGTCTAAGGGTGGACGTGCCACCCCTTCTGAGGGAGGACCCGATGCTGCCGCGCGCCTTGTTGCCCGTTCCCATACTCCTGGTTCTCGCCCTCCCGGCCCGCGCCCAAAGTGCGGCCGACGCGCGCTGGGTGTCCGAATGCCGCGAGCGCGGAGACGACTGGCGGGCGAAGCACTGTGAGGTCCGCGTCGTCACCCTGGTGCCAGGAGGGACCATCGCGGTCGACCCGGGTCAGAACGGTGGCGTCGCCGTCAGCGGATGGGACGGGGGCAGCATCGAGGTACACGCCCGGATTCAGGCGGAGGGTGCAACGGAGGACGAGGCGGCGTCCCTGGCCCGCGAGATCAAGGTGGTGACCGCGGGAACGACGATCGGCGCCACCGGGCCGGCGTCGGGCGCGCGTCACTCCTGGGGCGTGAGCTTCGTTCTCTACGCGCCCCGGCGCTCGGACTTGAAGCTCGATACCTACAACGGGCCGATCGGGGTGCGCGACGTGATCGGGCGCATGACGCTCACCGCCTACAATGGACCGGTGTCACTCGAGGGCGTCGGGGGCGACGTGCACGCCCGTACCACCAACGGCCCGCTCGACATCGATCTCACGGGGAGTCACTGGGAGGGTGCCGGGCTCGACGCGGAGACGACCAACGGGCCGGTGAACCTGGGAATACCGGCAGACTACTCGGCGCGGCTCGAGCTGGGGACTGTGAACGGCCCGTTCAGCGTCGCCTTTCCGCTCACGATCACGGTCCAGGGCAAGCTCGGACGCCGCATCACGACGACGCTCGGCGCGGGCGGCGCTCCGGTGCGTGTCGTCACGACCAACGGCCCGGTCGAGATCCGGCGCAACTAGCGCCACAGCGAGAGCAGGACGCTCATGATCACGAGGTACGCGAGCTGATAGCCCGCGTCGATCACCCACGCGGCGATGGGCTTCCCTGAGAACATGTTGGCGGCGAGTCCGATCGTCGCCGCGAAGCCCAGCCAACAGAGGAACCCGAGCCACAGGCCCTGCGCCAGGGTTGTGGAGTTCGTGTAGCCGGCGAGCAGCGCCACCACGTACGCCGTCACCACGTAGCACAGCATGGACACGGCGTAGGCGCGGGTCATGCCCTTCTTCTTCATCTCCTCGACTTTCTCGGGCGTGTACCCTTGCGCCTGCATCCATTGCCGGGCGAACAGCACCGGGGAATACCAGAAGGCGCCGAGCACGAACGTGAGGAGCGCGGCGACCAGGATGGCGACGATGTTGACGTTGGCGGTTGGCATCGGCTCTCCTTTGGGTCGGAGCTAAGCTACGACGGCTCGCCGCTCCCGCTAGCGTAGGTCCAGCCCATGAGGCAAGACCAGGTATACATCAGGATTCCCACCAGGCGAACGCCACCGCCGATCACCCGGTCCTGTTGCAGCAGCCCGAGCCGGCCGAGGAGATAGTTCCAGTCGTGCTCGCCGCCGCCCACCAGGGGCAGTTCTTGGGCACGCGCGTCCCGCACGTAGACGGCCACGTTCCAGAGGTTTTGGGCGACCCACCACAGGGCGACCATGGCGGCGTGTCGATCGCCGCGACGCCAGAAGTACGCGACGAAGATCGCGGGCATGAGCAGCTGCATCAGGGTGCCGCCGAGGAAGCCCACGAACTCCCCGAAGATGCCGAACAGCGGATGCCCGAACTCGTGGATGGCGAGGTCCAGGCTGTCGAGCCAGCCATAGTGGCCCGGATTGAGGATCAGGAACGCGCCGTACACCGCCAGGAGGGCTGTCAGAGCGAGGCGGGCGCGCCGCTCGGCGGCGCTCACGTCCTAGGGCACCACGCGCTTCGAGTGGAATGTGCCGCTCATGATGGCGTTTCCACCCTCGGCCGGCCGCATCTCGAACGTGCCGTTGAGCGAGTCGCCGTGGAGCCTGCCCGTGGTGGTCGTCAGGACGCGGCGGTGCGCGCTCGGGCTCTGGTACGGCCCCATCTCGTCCACGAGGGCCGTGTCGCTCACCTGACGCGCCCGGACAGGGATGGGTGGGGCAGGGACCTGCGTGAACGTGAGCGTGCCGCGGAGCGATCCGTCCTCCGCCACGCTCGAGACGATGCGAAACGGCGTACCGGTGTCGGCCTCGCTGTGGAAGGCGCGACCTTCCCAGGTGCCGGCGTACTTCTGTGCCGGCCCGGCGGGACCTCCGGCGCGCGGCCTGTCGCTGGGCGTGCAGGCGGCCGCGGCGAGCCACACTGTGGAGCCGGCTCCCGCCGCTACCCGAACACCTCCAGCGCCACCTCCACTCGTCCGAATGGGGCGCTCACCTGCACCCCCTGCACGCTGCCCTTCACCTGCTGGAACATCTCGCGGGCGATCTTCACCCCTTCGGCGAGCGCGGCTTCTTTCCCCTTCTCCTGCGCCCGGCGCATGCGCTCCAGCACCTCTGCCGGCACCACGACACCGGGGACCTCGTTGGCGAGGAACTCGGCGTTGCGCAAGCTGATGAGCGGCCAGATCCCCGCCACGATCGGAATGCGGTAGGCTTCCACCCGCTTCAGGAAGCTCTCCAGCTGGCGCACGTCGAACACCGGTTGGGTGACGGCGAACTCCGCGCCCGCGTCCACCTTCCAGTGGAACCGGGAAAGCTCGCGGTCCAGCTCGACGGCGCCGGGGTTCACGCCGACGCCGATCGCCCAACTGGTGGGCGCGCCGATCGGGTTGTTGCCGGGGTCGAGCCCGTGGTTGAGCCGATACACCAGGTTCGTGAGCCCGATCGAGTCGATATCGAAGACGGCCGTGGCCTCGGGGTAGGGGCCCATCTTGGGCGGATCGCCGGTGATGATGAGTATGTTGCGCAGCCCCGCCGCGTGTGCCCCCAGGATGTCCGACAGCATGCCGAGCAGGTTGCGGTCGCGGCAGCAGTAGTGGATGACGGTCTCGATCCCCACTTCCCTTTGAATCAGGATCGCCGACGGGAGCACGCCCATGCGACTCTGGGCCCGCGGACCGTCCGGGACGTTCACCGCGTCCACGCCCGCCGCCTTGAGGGCCCGGCATTGCTCGAGCATCGGCGCGGGGTCCACCCCCTTGGGCGGCACGATTTCCACGCTCGTGACGAGCGTGCCCTGGGCTAGCTTGGCACCCCAGCGCGAGCGCCTGGCCAGTGGTACCTCCTCCACCCCCGCAGGCGGGGCGACCGTCTC
>QHTP01000311.1 GCA_003220855.1 Gemmatimonadota bacterium | reverse complement strand
TCTCGTCGGCGCGTCCCGCCGCTTCGAATCGCTCGCGCGCGCGTCGCAGATAGTCACCGGCGGTCGCGAGATCGCCCTGCTTCCGGGCCAGCACGCCGAGCCGGCGCTCCAGGCGCCCCATCTGCCCCTGGTCACCCGACGCCTCGGCGAGGCGCAGGCCGCGGCTGTACCACGCCTGGGCGCCCGCCCATTCGCCCTGGGCCCGCGACACGTCCCCCAGCCCCTCGCACGCCGCGATCGTGCCCGTCTGATCGAACTCCGCCTCGGCCAACGCGAACGCGCGCTGGAACTGACGCGCGCCTTCGACATACTGACCGCGCCGCAGACACAGATACCCGAGGGCGCGCAGCGCCTCCACTTCGGGACGGCGGTCCTGCAGGGCTTCCGCCACGGTGAGCGCCAGCTCGTACCACGCGTGCGCCTGGGGCAGCCGGCCCACGTCCTCCTCGAGCCGGCCGCCCCGGACGAGGGCGCCCACGACGCCCGCGGTGTCACTGCGCTGCCGGGCTTCGAGCGCCTCTACGTACGTCTTGCAGAGCACGTGCAGGTGCTCGGCGATGCGATGCAACGCCTGCGGCAGGCGGCGCCGCAGCTCGTCGGGGTCGACGCCGCGCTTGCCCAGCGTGAGGTACGGGCCGGAGCTCGACCACAAGGCCCGCTCGTCCGCGCGCGCGATCGAGATCAACAGCGCGCGCAGCGGGGCGAGCGCCTCGAGCTCTGGCATGAGCTCCAGCGCCTTTTCGACGCGCACCGGAGGCAGCGGGGAGGTCACAACCCGTACTCCTTCATCTTCCGCGTGAGCGTGTTGCGATGGATGCCCAGGATCTCGGCTGCCGCGCCAATCTGCCCGTTGGTGTGTGCGAGCACCCGCGCGATGTAGCGGGCCTCCACTTCCGCGAGCGCGAGCAGGCCGCCCTGAGGCCGGTCCGTCAGCGCCGTCTCTTCGCCGCGGATCTCGTCCGGCAGGTGCTCGGCGCGCAGCGTATCGTCGCTCGCGACGATGACGCCCCGCTCGATCACGTTGCGCAGCTCCCGCACGTTGCCGACCCACGCGTGGGCTCGCAGCAGCTCCAGGGCCCGGTCCGAGATCGCCGTGATCCGCTTGCCGTAGCGCTCGGCGAACTGGCGGATGAAGAACGCGGTGAGCAGCAGCAGATCGTCGCCGCGCTCCGCCAGCTTCGGGAGCCGGATCGTGACCACCGCCAGCCGATAGAACAGATCCTCCCGGAATCGGCCCTGCTTGATCGCCTCCTTGAGATCGCGGTTCGTGGCGGCGATGAGGCGCACCTCCACCGGGATCGTGTCGGTGCCGCCCACGCGCTCGATCTCCCGCTCCTGCACCGCCCGCAGGATCTTGGCCTGGAGGGCCAGGCTCATGTCGGCGATTTCATCGAGGAACAGAGTTCCGCCCGCGGCGTGCTCGAAGCGGCCGACCTTCCGCGTGACGGCACCCGTAAACGCGCCTTTCTCGTGGCCGAAGAGCTCGCTCTCGAGCAGATTTTCCGGGATGGCGGCGCAGTTGACCGCCACGAACGCGCCGGAGGCCTTCGGGCCGTGCAGGTGCACAGCGCGGGCGACCACCTCTTTCCCCGTGCCCGATTCGCCCTGAATCAGCACGGTCGCGGTGCTCGCGGCGACACGCGCCAGGAGCTTGTACACGTCGAGCATCGCGGGACTCTGCCCGACCAGCGCATACGGGCCGACGGCGGTATGCTCGACTTCCGGAAGCGGGATCGCCGCTTCGCCCGCCGCGGAGCGCAGCCGCTCCAGGGCGCGCATCAGGTCGTCGCGGCGCAACGGCAGCGCGAGCACGTCGAGCACGCCGAGCTTCTCGGCGCGCAGCGCCAGTCCCATCGACGGCGTCTGCGCGGCCGCGATCAACCGCGGGCCACCCGTGGCGGCCCTCAACGCGTCGGCCACGTCCACGTCGAGCCGGCCGTCGTCCGCCCACTGGCGCAGGCTCTGGAGCAGGGCAGCGCTGCCCGCGCCCTCACCGGCCACCACCAGTATCCGCAAGCGCGCTGCCTCCCCCTTCCGCGGCACCGCGGGCAGAGGCGAAGGCTCCATCCCGATCGGACGGGTCATCCGCTCGTCCGGGTGCCGCCCCGATAGCGAGCGACCAGCACGAGCGCATCATCCGTGCCCTTGCCGTGCTGGCTCAAGATGTGCTCGGCGAGTTGTTGCGGGGGTGCCTCGAACTGCAGCCCGTCACTGAACCCTTCCCGGATCCCGTCCGTCGCGAAGATCACCACGTCTCCGGCGGCGAGGGGGAGCACCTGCGCGCGGATCTGCGGCAGCTCGGATCCGACGATGCCGCCGCGCGTGACCAGACTGGCGC
>QHTP01000310.1 GCA_003220855.1 Gemmatimonadota bacterium | reverse complement strand
GGTGCGCGACTCGAGGCGCTGCGCTTCGAGCAGCTTGTTGCGGGCCCGCAGCTCCGCGAGACGCTCCGTGAGCTCTGCCCGGATAGCGGTGACGGCGCGCTGGATGGTGGGGCGCTCGGTCACGAAGTGGGTGGCGGGGTAGACGGCGGCGCGCGGCAGCTCGATGATCGTGTCGCCGGTCAGCGGATCGATCTTCGCGATGCGCTCCACCGTATCGCCCCAGAATTCGATCCGCACCGCCTGCTCGTCGTAGGCCGGGAACACTTCGATCGTGTCGCCCCGCACGCGAAACGTGCCGCGCTCAAACGCGACGTCGTTCCGCTGGTACTGCACCCCCACCAGGTCCTCGAGCAAGGCGTCCCGCCCGCGCTCCTCGCCCACGCTGGCCGTCACGAGGCGCTGGCGGTACATCTCGGGATCGCCCAGGCCGTAGATGGCCGAGACGCTCGCCACGATCACCACGTCCTCGCGCTCCATCAGGCTCGACGTGGCCCGCAGGCGGAGCCGGTCGATGTCGTCGTTGATGGACGAGTCCTTGGCGATGTAGGTGTCGGTCTGCGGGACGTACGCCTCGGGCTGGTAATAGTCGTAGTACGAGATGAAGAACTCCACGGCGCTGCGCGGGAAGAACGACTTCAGCTCGCCGTACAGCTGGGCCGCGAGGGTCTTGTTGTGCGACAGCACCAGCGTCGGGCGCCCGAACCGGGCGATGACGTGCGCCATCGTCATGGTCTTGCCCGAGCCGGTGACGCCGAGCAGTGTCTGGTAGCGGTCGTCGCGGGCGAGGCCCGCCGACAGCTCCCGGATGGCGCGCGGCTGATCCCCCGCCGGGGTGAACGGGGACACGAGGTCGAACGGCATCGACGAAAGTTAACCGCCGACGGGCTGGGTCTGGGGGCCCGATTCGCGGCGCGACACCTCCATGACGCCCTTCACGCGCCGGATCGCCCGGATCACCTTGCTCAGGTGGGTCTGGTTCTCCACCTCGACCAGCACGGAGCCGAACACCGCCCCGTCCCGCGTCGAGATCTCCGCGGAGCGGATGTTGGTCCCGGACTCGCTGATCGCTGTGCAGATGTCGGCATACAGGCCGCGCCGGTCTTCCCCGCTCACCGCCAGGCGAACCACGAACGTCTCGCCCTCCGACTCCTGCCAATCGATGTCGACGCGGCGCTCCGCCTCGGTCGAGAGGACCAGCAGGTTGGGGCAGTCCGAGCGGTGGATCGAGATGCCGCGCCCCTGGGTGACGTAGCCGACCACCGGGTCGCCCGGGACCGGCTGGCAGCACTGGGCGTACCGCACCATCAGCCCATCCACCCCCTGGATCTTGATCCCCCGGCCGAGCCGCAGCCGCTCGATCACGCGGCCGAAGGCCGTCGGCCTCGGCGCCTGCAGGTCGTCGGCGGGCAGGTCGGGATAGAGCGCCCGCATCAGCGTGCCCAGGGCCAGGTCGCCGCGCCCGAGCGCGGCCTGGAGCTGCTCCGGCGTGCCGCCCGACAGTGTCACGGCGGCCCGCTCCAGCCGCTCTGCGTCGGGGGGGGCGAGCCGGCGACGCCGTACCTCGCGCGCCAGGATCTCCCGACCCAGCTCGAGACTCTTCTCGTGCTCCTCCTGGCGGATCCACTGGCGGATCTTGTGGCGCGCCCGCGCGGTCTGCACGTGCGCCAGCCAGTCGCGCGAGGGCTTCGCCTGGGGGCTCGTCATCACCTCCACCGTGTCGCCGTTCTTGAGCGGCCGGTGCAGCGGCGCGATGCGGCCATTGATGCGGGCGCCCTGGCAGCGTTGGCCGACCTCGGTATGCACGGCGAACGCGAAGTCGATCGGGGTGGCGCCTTTGGGGAGCCGCTTCACGTCCCCGCGTGGCGTGAACACGAAGATTTCGTCCTGGTACAGGTCGACCTTGAGGAACTCGAGGAATTCCTCGGGCGTGTGCGCGTCCTGCTGCAGCTCGAGCAACTGGCGGAACCATGCGAGGTGACGGTCCAGCTCGTCGGGGCTCTTGCGCCCTTCCTTGAAGAGCCAATGGGCCGCGATGCCGTATTCCGCCGTGTGGTGCATCTCACGCGTGCGGATCTGGATCTCGTAGAGCTGGCCCGCGGGGCCGAACACGGTGGTGTGGAGGGATTGGTACCCGTTGGACTTGGGACTCGCGATGTAATCCTTGATCCGCTCCTGGAGCGGGGTCCAGCTGTGATGGATCGCGCCGAGCACGTGGTAGCACTCCGGGATGTCGTTCACGAGCACGCGCACGGCGAG
>QHTP01000247.1 GCA_003220855.1 Gemmatimonadota bacterium | reverse complement strand
TCCAAAAAATCGGGGGCCTTGGGCAGCGGCGCCGGTGCCTCGTAGCGAAGGATTCGCTCCACCTGGAAGATGTTGAAGGCGAAGTCCTGTCCGGCCAGCTTGAAGGTGACGAGCTGTACGTCGTCGCCCGCGGTCATCCGATGCGGTCTCCCAGCGCGTCCAGATCGAGAATCGGGACCAGGGCGCCGCGGCGCCGCGCCACGCCCGAGGCCCACGGCAGTGATTCGCCCCGCGGCACCGGCAGCGCGGCCTCGCGCACCACGTCGTCGGCGTCCTCCACCTCGAAGGCCACGCGACGCGCGCCCTCGCCCGCCCCGATCTCCACCAGCACCGCCGTGCGCCCCCGCTCCGGCGGGGGGGTCCGGTCGCTCATCAGCGCGCCGAGGTGCACTACCGGTACCAGGCGTCCGCGCACGGGTGTGAGGCCACGCATCGCGGGCAGCGCGCGCGGCACCTCCAGCACCTCCGCCAGGTCGCCCACCTCGAGCACCCGGGCGAGCGGCAAGCCGTACGCCTTGCCGTCCACGCGCACCAGCAGGTAGCCCCGGCTCATGATCCGCGGCTCAAGCCGCGGCTCGGCCCTGCCGCTGAAGCGGCCGTCCGCCCGTTCACGGGCCTGCCGAGCCGCGAGTTCACTCGCGCTCATCCGCGCGTCGCAGTCCGATTCCGGCCCCCCGCGTCACCAGCTCCGCGGCGATCCGCTCGGCGATCTCGGAGAGGGGAAACACCGCATCCACGCCGCCGATCTGCACCGCCGCGGTCGGCATGCCGGCGATCACCGCCGAGCCGCGGTCCTGGGCGATCCCCCCGCCCCCCGCCGCGCGGATCGCGCGCACGCCCTCGGCGCCGTCGCGGCCCATGCCCGTGAGCACGACGCCGATGCTCCTGGCTCCGAACACCTGGGCAACCGAGCGGAACAGCGGGTCGGCGGCCGGGCGCACTCCCCAGACAGGTGGCTCCTGGTCGAGCGCGATGGCGGGCCCTTCGGCTGCGGCAACCACTCGCATATGATAATCGCCCGGCGCTACGTACGCCGTGTCGGCGACCACGGGCGCGCCGTCGTCGGCCTCGACCACGCGCAGCGCGGAGAGCGAGTCGAGGCGCTCGGCGAGCGAGCGCGTGAACCGCGGCGGCATGTGCTGCACCACCAGTACCGCGGCCGCCCGGCCGGTGGGCAACCGCGGGATCACTTCCGCGAGGGCGCGCGGCCCGCCGGTGGACGCCGCCAGGGCGACCGCGAGGCGTGCCCGGGCCCGCAGTCCCTGTTCGGGCGCGCGCCACACCGGCGCGGGCGGCCGGGCCATCACCGAGACGTGCGACACGTCGGCGGCGAGGGCGCGGCGCACGGCGCCGCGCAGCTCGGGGGCCATGCGCTCGAGCGCGGCGCGGTTCGCATCGTTCGGCTTGGCGACGATCTCCACCGCGCCGAGCTCCAGGGCGCGGATCGCGGCGCCGGTGCCGGGCCCCGCGTGCGCGCTCACCACGACGATCGGGCGGGGCGTCTCCGACATGATGTAGCCGATGGCGCCCAGCCCGTCGAGCTCCGGCATCTCGAGGTCCATCGTGACGACATCGGGGTCGAACTGATGCACCTTGCGGACCGCGTCGAAGCCGTCGCGCGCCGTGCCCACGACGCGGAACTCCCCCGCCCCCGCGATGCCCTCGCCCGCGCCCAGCACGTCGCTCAACACGCGACGCATCAGCGCGCTGTCGTCCACGACGAGGACGCTGGGACGGCGGTCAGATGACGATGGCATCGACACCCACCGACCGGATCTCGACCCGCCCGTCCGCGACATGGAACCGCACCGAGCGGCCCGCCCCCCCGCCCACCGCCTCGGCCGCCAGGGGGATGCCGGCCCGGCGCAGCACGTCACGGGCGGCGGCGATGTTGCGCTCTCCCATCTGCACCGAGCCCGGCGTCATGAGCTGCGCGAACATGCTGGCGCCGCCCGCGAGCTTGGCGACGAGGTAGCGGGGGTCGGCGCCGAACGCCGCGAGCCGCTGGACCAGCAGCGGCAGGGCGGTCTCGGGGAACTTGGCGGGATTGGTGGCGTCGCGGGCCAGGCTCTTGGAGGGGAGGAGGATGTGCGCCATGGCGCCGGCGCACGCGCGGGGCTCGTGCAGCATGATCGCGACGCACGACCCGAGCCCCAGCGTGACGAGCACCGCGTCCCCCCGGCCGGCGGCCCAGTCCGCCACCTTGACGATCGTCTCCTTCGGCGCCGGCGCTCCCGTCACGACTCCGCCAGCCGATAGATCCGCTCGCGGGGCTCTTCGAGCACGAGGCGCTCGCGCGCCGGACCGAACAAGGTCTCGACCTTGCCGAGCAGCAGCACGCCCCCCGGCGCGAGAGCGTCGGCGAACAGCGTGAACAGACGCTCCTGCATCGCGCGGTCGAAGTAGATCACCACGTTGCGGCAGACGACCAGATCGTACGGCGGCGCGGGCGGCGGCTGGCTGGTGAGGTCGTGCTTCGCGACGTGCACGATGCGCCGGAGCTCCGCTGCCGGCTGCCGCGGTGCCGCGGTGAAATAGCGGGCCACCAGCTCGGGCGGCGTCTCGCTGAACGCCGCGTCCGGATACTGCGCGGCGCGGGTGCGCTCGAGACTGGCGCGGTCGATGTCGGTCGCGTCGACGCGGGCGCGGCCCAGCAGCTGCGCCTGGCCCAGGCGCCGTGCCGCCTCGGCCAGCGCCACTGCGACGGTGTACGGCTCCTCACCCGACGCGCACCCCGCCGACCACACCCGCACCTCGCCCCGGCGCGCGACCCACAGCTTGTCGAGCCACGGCGCGAGCGCGCGCCACGTTTCCACGTTGCGGAAGAACTTCGTGACGTTGATGGTGAGCGCGTCGAGCAGCAGGTCGTACTCGCGCTGATCCTGATCGAGTACGCGGCTGTAGTCGTCGAACGTGTGGACGCCGCGGGCGCGCATTCGCACCCCGATGCGGCGCCGCAGACAGCGGTCCTTGTAGCTGTCGCACGCCAGGCCTCGCGCCCGCGTGATTTTTTGGGTCAGCGCTCGGAACGCCCGCTCGTCCTGCCCCGCCGTCACGACAACGCGCTCAGCGTGTCCAGATTGGCCTTGACGAGCTCGTGCTTCGGGTTGATCTCGAGCGCCTGGCGCCACAGCTGCGCCGCTAGCTCACGGTCGTTCCGCTTGTAGGCGATGTTGCCGAGCTTGAAGTACACGTCGTCGCCCAGGTCGGGCGCCAGCTCCACCGCGCGCCGGTAGGCCTCCCAGGCCTCGTCGTAGCGTGACGCGCGATACGCGAGGTCGCCCAGGTTCTTCGACAGCTGGGGCAGCGAGGGCTCGTTCTTGCGCGCCGCGCGCACCACGTCCTCGGCCCCCGCCAGGTCCCCCGCGAGCTCCTTGAGCACCGCCAGGTTGTTGTGGAGCGCGGCGTGCGACGGGAAGGCCTCCGCCCCCTCCTCGGCCAGCTCCTCGGCGAGCTCGAACTCTCCCGCGCCGGCGGCGCTGAGCGTGCGGGCCCAGAACCAGGCCGGCGGCGGCACCTTGCCGAACAGCTCCCGCGCGCGATCGAGACGGCCGGCGGCACCGGCGTAGTCGCCCCGCTTCAACGCCACGACCCCCCACCCCAGGTACACCTTCGCATCGGTCCGGGCGCGCGTGGCCGCCTCGCCGTAGGCGGCCTCGGCTTCCTCGAGCCGGCCCAGCTGCTCGTAGGCGAAGCCCAGGTTGTGGAACACCGCGGGCCGGCTCCCGCCCTTCTCCGCCGCCAGTCGCAGGGCCTCCATCGCCTCGCGCCACCGCGCCTGCTTCAGGGCGACGAGGCCGATATAGAAGTGGGCGTTTGCTTCCCCCGAGCGCAGCTCGGCGACGCGGCGGAACTCGCGCGTCGCCTCATCCAACATGCCGGTCTTGTAGAAGGCGATCCCGAGATTGCGATGCTCTTCCACACGCGCGTCGGTGATCTGCGCGTCGGCCGCCGACGCGGTGCGGCCCGCGCGGTGGACGAACCCGGCGGTGATCAGCCCGTACAACGCCTTGCCGATCTCGAACTCCCCCAGTCCCGAGTCTTCGATCACGTGGTTCACGTCGCGCGACCCATCCAGCAGCGGCAGGACGCGCTGCTGGGTGTCGGTCAGCTTGGCCTCGCTGATCGCGAGGCGATCCTTGTCCACGACGAAGATCAGATCGAACCCGGGGATCTTCTTCTCGATCAGGCTCCACTCGTCCACGCGGCGCGCGCCCTCGAGCAGCAGCGACTCGGGGTTGATCGAGACGAGAAAATCCTGACGCTCGGGGCGCACGTCGGCCTCGAAGTTGAACGTTCCCTGCGTCCAGGTGAACAGATAGTAGACCGACTCCTCGATCTGCACGCGCATGTAGCGCTCCAGATCGGCCTTGGTGAGGACCGCCATGCCGACCAGGACCTCGCCAAGCTTCTTGCCGTGCTCCCGGGTCTGGCGGTGCACCGCGGTATCGAGCTGCGCCTGCGTGATCTTGGAGTGCTTGACGAGGATGTCGCCCAGGCGATCGCGCCGGTTGACGATCGACGCGTAGCAGATCCGGCCCTTGTCGAAGTAGATGTAGCCGAAGTTCGAGCGGTCGGCGATGGAGAGACACCCCGTCTTCTGCCCCAGCGCGAGCAGCTGGAGCACGTCGGGGAGCGACGCTTCCTTGAGCGATCCCTTGATGGCCATCAGCGGAACTCCTCGATCACGCGGTCGGCGACGTCGCTCCAGTCCCACACCATCTTCTCGCGGCTCTTGATGCCGCCCAGGCTCGACACCACGATCCCCGACGTCCGGAAGCCGGCGCTGCGCCGGCTGTCGCGCGGCGATTGGCCCTCGAGCACCTCGCGCGCCAGCCCCGCCGTGAGCGGACCATCTTGGGCGGCGGCCGCCCCGATGACGCGCTGTAGCTCGCCCACCAGGCCGCGCACCGACTCCGCCGGACGGTCGGCGAGGTAGTCCACCAGCGCCGGATCCGGGCTGGCGTTGTTCTGGCCCAGCATGCGCTCGAGGACGGCCCGCTTCACGTCACGGTCGGGCTCCTTGATCTCCGCGACCAGACCCCCCGCGAGCCGCGAGGCGATGCGCTCCTCCAGACCGGGAAGCGTGTGAGGCTGAGCCGGTGCGGTGAAGACAAGCTGGCGTTCTTTGTCCTGCAGCAGGTTGAACAGGTTGAACAGCTCCTCCTGCGTGCGCTCCTTGCCCGCGATGAGATGGATGTCGTCGAGCAGCAGCGCGGTCGCGCGGCGGTAGCGCGCCCGCCACCAGTCCACGCGGTCGCCGTCGATCGCCGCGATCAGCTCATCCACGAACGCCTGCGTCGAGAGGCACGCGACCACCGCCCGCTTGCCGCGGGCGAGCTCGAGGCCGATGGCGTTGAGCAGGTGGGTCTTCCCGAGGCCGCTCTTGCCTACCAGCACGAGCGGATTGTACTTCTTGCCCGGCTGCTTCAGCACGGCGCGCGCGGCGCCCACCGCGACTTCGTTGGACGGCCCCACAGCGTACGCCGCGAGCGGGAATGCGCCCGACGGCCCCGGGGGCGGCGCGGCGCCGTTGCGCACTGTCGCCGCCACCTCCTCCGCCTCGCCGAGCCGCTCCGGGTCGCGAAACACGCTCTGCCCGGCGGCCTGAGGGTCGAGCTCCGCGACTTCGGCCTCGAGCTCCTTTAACCGCTCGACGTCCTGCGTAAACGCCGTGATCACCTCGTCCACGGCCGCGGGCGTATCGCGCTCGAGCAGCGCCTCGAGACGCCGGGTGCGATAGCCTTCGCCCTCCCAGCGCAGCACCGCCTCCCCGACCCGTGCCCGCCACGCCTCGACCGCCTTCCCCACCGTGACCGTCACGTCGGCCAGGAACTCGCCGAACTCGTCTCCCCCCCCGGTGCGGCCGGCGGGCGTCGCTTCCCGTCCCACGGTCTTTCCTCCGTCGCCGGGGGCGGCCTCGGTCCCAATGCCGAGCAGCTGTTTCGCCGTCTCCGCGTTGATGGACCGGTCGTTCACCGCCTGAAACGCCACCAGCCGGTTGAGCGCCCCCATCAGCTCCCGCACGTTCCCCGACTCCGCGCCCGCGACCGTTTCGAGCACGCCCGGCTCGAACTTGGCCCCGCGCTCGTCGGCCTTGCGGCGCAGGATCGCGACCCGCGTCTCGTAGTCCGGCGCCCCGATGTCCACCACCAGGCCGCCCGAGAGCCGCGAGATCAGCCGCTCGTCCAGGTCGGCGATCTCGGGCGGCGGACGGTCGCTGGTGAGCACGATCTGATGGCCCCCCACCTGCAGCGCCTCGGTCAGGCGCAACAGCTCGGACTGCATCTCCTTGCGGTTCGTGAGGAACTGCACGTCGTCCACGAGCAGCACGTCCACGTTCTGAAAGCGGCGGCGAAACGCGTCGCCCTGCCCCGCGGCGATGGCGGCGTGGAACGCCTCGACGTACTCGTCCAGGGTGAGGTACTCGATGTTCAGCGCGGGGGCCGCTTTCTTCGCCGCGTGACCCACCGCCATGAGGAGGTGGGTCTTCCCGAGGCCCGATCCGCTGTAGATGAACAGCGGGTTGTACGCCGAGCCCGGGTTCTCGGCCACGGTCCGCCCCGCGGTGACGGCGAGCCGGTTCGCGGCGCCCACCACGAACGTGTCGAACGAATACTTGGGGTTGAGGGCGCTCGTCACGCCGCCGTCCCCGCGGCGAGCTTCTTTAGCACCAGCTCGGAAATGCCCTTGAGCGTCTCGAATACTCCCTTGCCATGCAGGGCGTCCGCGCTGAAACTCGGCACGCCGCGGAAATTGAGGGCGTCGTCCAGGTCGGCGGGCGAGAGGATCAGCTCCCGCGGCAAGTCCTGTTTGTTGTATTGCAGCACCAGCGGGATCGTGCGGATGTCGACGCCGTGCTCGAGCAGGTTGCTCTGCAGGTTCTGCAGGCTCTCGAGGTTTTCGTCGAGCTGGCGCGCCTGGCTGTCGCCCACGAACACCACGCCGTCCGCGCCCTGGAGCACGAGCCGGCGCGTCGCGTTGTAGTACACCTGGCCCGGCACGGTGTAGAGCTGGAACCGGGTGGAAAACCCGGAGATCTGGCCGAGGTCGATGGGCAGGAAATCGAAGAACAGCGTGCGGTCGGTCTGCGTGGCGAGCGACACCATGCGGCCGCGTCGCGAGTCCGGCACGCGGCCGTAGATGTAATGCAGGTTGGTCGTCTTCCCCGAGCGCCCGGGCCCGTAGTAGACGATCTTGCAGGTGATCTCACGGGTGGTGAAGTTGACCAGGGACACGAGGCTATCTCCCGAACAGCGTGTTCAAGCTGTCGCTCAGCTCGCGCTCGAAGTCCGCCGCGAGCACCCGCTTGGGCACGCTGTCCTTCGGGCTCGCCGCCTGCAGATCGGCGGCGAGCTCATCGAAGAATAACTGCACCAGGCCGAGCGACGAAGCATCGAGGTCGTACACGACGAGTGCCACCAGCCGGCCGCGCCCGGTCGGGACGGCCGCCAGGAAGATGCCGTGCCGCTCGCCCTGATGATTGAGTCCGGCGAACGGCGGTTGGCGCAGCTGCCGGGCGATCTCATCGGTCGAGGCCATGATGGCAGCGCCGAGCGCCGCGGCCGACATCACGTCCACCGCGCGCGAGAACCCATGTTGCGCGAGCACCTGTCCGGCCGGAGTCATCAACAGGACCAGGCGCGCCCCGGCCTCCTTCACGAACTTGACCAGCGGCTCGAAAATCCACGGCTCGACCGCGCGTGTCGTCATCCCACCGCCTCCGCCGCGCGCAGCAGCTCGAGCCGCACCAGGCCCACGTTGACGTCGGGCTCCGCCACGGCGACCACCAGGACTCCCGAGGCCGCGGTCACGACCAGCAACGCGCCCTGCTCCGCCTGGAGATGCCAGAACTGACCCGCGCCCACGCCCGCGGCCTCGAGCGCGCGACGTAGCCGGCTCGCGAGACTGGCGGCGAGCGCCGCCACGGCCGGCCCCTTGATCCCCTCCATCAACTGCTCGGCGACCACGAGCCCGTCGTCGCCGGCGACCAGCATCGCGCCGCGCACCCCGCGGACGCGCGTCACGAGATCCAGCACGCGGCCGAATCCCGCGGGAGCCGTGGTCACGCCTGCGCCTCCAGCCACCGGCGCGCCGCGACGGCCGCGCGCTGGGCCATGATCGCGAGGCGTCCCATGGGGACCGCGCGCTCGCGCACCACGAGCAGTAAGGCCGACCCCGTGGGCGGAGTGAGGTGGGCGTGGCCGTGCTGGCCTTCCGCCGCGAGTCCGGTCCAGCTTCCCAGACCGAGCAGCTTGGCGGTACGCCCCGCCTCCTGCGACACACCCGCCAGGTAGGCCGCCACGGCGTCCGTCACGTCCCGGCCGGCGGGGTCCTTCAACGCGCCCCCCAGCACCCGGCCCGACGGGTCGAGCAGCAGCAGGCCTTCCTCGGCCCCTTCCAGCCCGGCGAATACGCGGGCCTCCTCGAGTGGTTGCGCTGCCGGCGCAGCCGCCATCGGCTCCGGCGCCGGCGCCGCGGCACTCTGACCGGCCTCGCCGCCGTGCGCCAGCGCCAGCGCCTGCGCGATCCCCGGATCGTCCGGGGCGACGCGCTGCGCCGCCGCGAGGTGGGCGGCTGCCTGCTGCACGTCGCCCACCTTGAAATAGAGGAAGGCGAGCCCCTTCAGCGCCCCCACGTGGTCGGGGGCGATTCGCAGCGCCATGTCCCATTCGTCGAAGGCGCGCTCGAAGTCGTGCTTGTCGGCGAGAATGCGCGCGTACAGGTCGTGCGCGTCGGCCAGATGCGGGTGGCGCTCGAGACCGGTGAGGGCGACGCGATGGGCGGCGTCGAGCTGCCCCTTGTGACGCAGCAGCTCGGCCAGCCGCAGGAACACCAGGCTGTCCGGGTCTTGCGCCAGCTCGGCCGAGAGCGCCTT
>QHTP01000246.1 GCA_003220855.1 Gemmatimonadota bacterium | reverse complement strand
CGACGGCTTGATCCACATCTCCGACATGTCGTGGACCAAGCGCGTGCAACACCCGTCCGAGGTCGTGAAGAAAGGCGACGAGGTCGAGGTGCTGATCCTGAACGTCGACGCCGAGAACAAGCGCATCTCACTGGGGCTGAAGCAGGCGCAGGAGGACCCCTGGCTGCGGATCGGCGAAACCTATCCGGTGGGCACCGAGCTGCGGGGCCGCGTGCTGCGCCTGATGGACAAGGGCGTGGTGGTGGACCTGGGGCAGGACATCGAGGGCTTCGTGCCGATGTCGCAGCTCGGCATCGCGGACATTCAGAATCCGGCCGACGCCGTGAAGGAAGGACAGGCGGTGGAGCTGAAGGTGCTGGAGGTGGATCCGATACATCATCGGATCGTTCTCGCAGCCACCGGATGGCCCAAGGACGACGTACAGGAAGTAGCAAAGCCGGACGGTCAGATAGACGCCTAGACGCCTAGACGCCCAGCGGGTTGTAGGGGTGAGGGGGCAGGGGTTACCTGCCCCCTCGTTGCTACGGACCGCTAGGCGTCTGGGCGTCTAGGCGTCTAGATTGTCGCCCATGTCCATGCGCGAAAAGCTCGACCTGCTGCAGCAAAAGCGCGCCGAGGCGGAGCTCGGCGGCGGCGCCGACCGCATCAAGACGCAGCACGACAAGGGCAAAATGACGGCCCGCGAGCGGCTCGAGGCGCTGCTCGACCCGGGCTCGTTGGTCGAGCTCGACCGCTTCGTCACCCACCGCGCGACCGACTTCGGCCTCGCTGACGAGAAGTATCTCGGCGACGGCGTGGTGACCGGTCACGGACGGATCGACGGCCGGCTGGTGTACGTGTTCTCGCAGGACTTCACCGTGTTCGGCGGATCGCTCTCTGAAGCGCACGCCGAAAAAGTCTGCAAGGTGATGGACCTCGCCCTGAAGACGGGCGCACCGGTGATCGGCCTGAACGACTCCGGTGGGGCGCGCATTCAGGAGGGCGTCGTCTCGCTGGGCGGCTACGCCGACATCTTTCTGCGCAACACACTGGCGTCGGGCGTGATCCCCCAGATCAGCGCCATCCTCGGGCCCTGCGCGGGCGGCGCGGTGTACAGCCCCGCCATCACGGACTTCGTCTTCATGGTGCGCGGCATCTCGTACATGTTCGTGACGGGACCGAGCGTCGTGAAGACCGTGACGCACGAGGAAGTCGATTTCGAGGGGCTGGGGGGCGCGGACGTGCATGGGGCGAAATCCGGCGTCGCGCACTTCGTGCACGACTCGGAGCGCGAGGCCCTATCGGCGATCCGGACGCTCCTGTCGTACCTGCCGCCGAACAATCTGGACGACCCGCCGGTGCGGCCGGCGACCGATCCGCCCGATCGAAGCGACGAGGAACTGCTCGACATCGTACCCGACAGCCCGACCAAGCCGTACGACATGCGCGACGTGATCCGTCACGTGGTGGACGACCGCGACTTCTTCGAGGTGCATCGC
This sequence comes from Gemmatimonadota bacterium, assembly GCA_003220855.1. Lineage (GTDB taxonomy): Bacteria > Gemmatimonadota > Gemmatimonadetes > Gemmatimonadales > GWC2-71-9 > AG41. The sequence continues at coordinate 6,929 of QHTP01000246.1, read as the reverse complement.
GACTTCGCCGGTAACCTGCTGGTGGGGTTCGCGCGGCTGGGCGGCCGCCCCGTGGGCGTGATCGCGAACCAGCCCGCCGTGCTCGCCGGGGTGCTCGACATCGACGCCTCGCTCAAGGGCGCGCGCTTCATCCGGTTCTGCGACGCGTTCAACGTGCCGCTGGTGACGTTCGAGGACGTGCCGGGGTTCCTCCCCGGCGTGGCGCAGGAGCACGGGGGCATCATCAAGCACGGCGCCAAGCTGCTGTTCGCCTATTGCGAGGCGACCGTCCCCAAGCTCACCGTGATCACCCGCAAGGCGTACGGCGGCGCCTACGACGTGATGAACTCGAAGCACGTGCGCGGCGACTACAACGTCGCCTGGCCCACGGCCGAAATCGCGGTGATGGGCCCGAAGGGGGCCGTGGAAATCCTCTACAAGAACGAAGCGACCGAGGAGCGGGAGGCCGAGTATCGCGAAAAGTTCGCCCACCCCTATCTCGCAGCCGCGCGGGGCTACGTGGACGACATCATCGACCCGCGCGACACCCGGCTCCGGTTGATCGAGGCGCTCACCACCCTCGCCACCAAACGCGATCGCAATCCCCCCAAGAAGCATGGCAACATTCCTCTGTAGCGTCGCCGCGCTGGCGACGCTGGTGCAGGCGCCCCCGCCGGCGCCGCCTGTGCCGTCCGATTCGCTCGCCGCGCTGCGCGAGCGGGCCGCGCGAGACTCAGCGGATGGCACGGCCTGGCTGCTCCTGGGACGCGGGCTGTTGCAGCTCGCCGAAGAGGCCCACGGCAGGGCCCACCGCGCGGAGGCGGACAGCGCCTGGGCACGCGCCGCGCTCGACACCGCCGAGGCGGCGCTGGCGCGCGCCGCCGGGCTGGCCGGGCCCGTGGGAGCGAGCGCCGCCGGCGACAGCGCCCGCGTGTGGCGCGTGGCCGTGTGGGCCGCGCGCTCGCGGCTCACATGGGAGGAGAGCGGCATCGGCGCCGCACTCGACGCGTGGGGGCCGCTGCCCATCGACCTGCGCGTGCCCGCGGTGCTGGAGGAGCTGGGTGAGAACCTGCTGCGGGCGTGTCCCACGGGCGGGGCGCTGCTCACCGCGGGAGACGCCGACTCGTACGCCACCTGGTACATGCGGTTCGCGCGGGGCCTGCGACCCGACCTCCTGGTGCTGCCGCTCGCCGCGTGGCGGTCCGATGCGCTGTTGCGGGCCCGGCTGGCGCGCGACCTGAAGCTCGGTCGCCGCACGGCGGACGACGGCTGGCTCGGCGAGCTCGCGAAACGGCGCTCCGTGTGCATCAGCATGGCGTTCGAGCGGCCGCCGGAGGTGCGCCCGCGGGTGGGGTGGGTGCCACGCGCGCTCGTGTGGGTGGCGGGACCGCAGGGCAAGGGACCGCCTGTGCCGGCGCGCGACTTCGTGTTCGCCGCGCTGCGGGTGGGTCTCGACGCACACGACCCCTGGGCCGATCCCGCCCTCGCGGCGTACGCGCGGGCGGCTCGGGTGACGCGCGCGCTCTGCGAGCCGCTCGCGACGTTCAAGGTATCGGCGGAGGTGGCGACGTGCCGGAAATGAGCCAGAAAATGAGCAGGCAATCTGCCCGATGACCGACATCAAGCGCGTCCTCGTCGCCAACCGCGGCGAGATCGCCCTCCGCATCATCCGGGCATGCCACGAAGAAGGGATGGCAGCGGTCGCGGTGTACTCGGACGTGGACCGCCTCTCGCCCCACGTGCGCGCGGCCGACGCGGCCGTGGCGCTCGGGCCCGCGGCCGCGGCAGAGTCCTACCTCGATGCTTCGAAACTGCTGGCCGCCGCGCGCAGCACCGGCTGTCAGGCGGTACACCCGGGATACGGGTTCCTGTCGGAGCGGGCGCCGTTCGCCGAGGCCGTGACGGAAGCGGGTCTGGTGTTCGTGGGACCGTCGGCCGCCGCGATCCGCGCCATGGGGGACAAGACCGAGGCGCGGCGCCGGATGCAGGCGGCGGGCGTGCCGATCGTGCCCGGAACGACGCGGCCGCTCGCCGACCACGCGCAGGCCCGTCCCGAAGCCGCGCGCCTCGGCTACCCCGTGCTGCTGAAAGCGGTGGCGGGGGGCGGGGGGAAAGGCATGCGGCTGGTCCAGGCGGAGGGGGAGCTCGAGTCGGCGTTCGAGGCGGCGCAGAGCGAGGCTCAGAAGGCGTTCGGGGCGGGGGAGGTGTACCTCGAGAAATATCTGGAACGGCCGCGCCACATCGAGATTCAGGTGCTGGCCGACTCGTTCGGACGGGTCGTGGCACTGGGCGAGCGCGAGTGCAGCATCCAGCGCCGTCATCAGAAGCTCATCGAGGAGGCGCCCTCGCTCGCGGTGACGCCCGCGCTGCGGCGCCGTCTGAGCGACGCCGCCACCGCCGCCGCCGGGGCGGTGGGTTACCTCAGCGCGGGCACCATCGAGTTTCTCCTGGCGCCGAGCGGCGAGTTCTTTTTCCTGGAAATGAACACTCGCCTCCAGGTCGAGCACCCGGTCACGGAGCTCGTGTACGGCGTGGACATCGTGCGCGAACAGCTGCGCGTGGCCTCGGGCCAGCCGCTGCGGGTGCACGCCGGCACGCTGCAGCCGCGCGGCCACGCGATCGAGTGCCGCATCACGGCGGAGGATCCGTTCAACGACTTCCTGCCGGTGACGGGCATCGTACAGCACCTGCGGGTGCCGGGCGGCCCGGGCGTGCGCTGGGACGCCGGATTCGAAACGGGGAACGAGGTAACGCTCCATTACGACTCGCTCATCGCGAAGCTGATCGCGTGGGGCGAAACCCGCGTGGTGGCGCTCGAGCGGATGCGACGCGCGTTGCGCGAGCTGGTCATTGTCGGATTGCCGACCTCTCAGCCATTTCACTTGCGCGTGATGGACGACCCGGAATTCCAACGCGGCGACGTGGACATCACCTATCTCGACCGCGCCGGGACGCGCCTGCTGTCGGTAGAAGCGCGACCCGACCTCACGCGACCGCTCGCCATCGTGGCCGCGCTCCTCGCCGAAGAGCGGCGGTCGGCGGTGGTGCCGGAGCAGCCGGCCGCCCGACCGCCCGATCGCGTGTCCGCCTGGCTCCTCGCCGCCCGACGGGAAGCGTTGGGCGCATGAGCGACGGCGATATCGTTGCGATCACGTCGATCGCGGCAGGCGGAGACGGCGTCGGCCGGCTGGGCGACGGACGCGCGGTGTTCGTGCCGCGCACCGCGCCGGGCGAGCGGGTGCGGCTGCGCGACGGCGTGAAACTGCTCAAGAGCTTCGCGCGGGGGGAGCTGGCCGAGGTGGTCGCGCCCGCGGGGGGGGGCGCGCGGGTCACGCCGCCGTGTCCGCACTACGTGCAGGACCGCTGCGGCGGCTGCCAGCTGCAGCACGTGGCCTACGACGCTCAGCTCGAGGCGAAGCGCGCCATCGTGGGGGACGCGCTGCGCCGCATCGCCAAGCTCGACGTGCCGGATCCCGAGATCGTGGAAGCGGTGGAAGAGTGGCGCTACCGGGCGAAGATCACGCTGGCGGTGAAGGGCCGCGGCGCGCGGGGGAGGACGGTCGGCTTCCACCCCTACGACCGGCCCGGAACGGTGTTCCCGCTGATCGACTGCCATATCGCCGACTTCCGGCTCATGGCGCTGTGGCGGGAGCTCAAGCCGCGCCTCGACCTGCTGCCCGCGAAGCTGGCGCGCCTCACGCTGCGGCTCGATCGTGAGGGACGGCGGCACGTGATCGCCGAGTCGGCGGGGGAGCCGTGGGCGGCGCGCGACGCCGCGGCGCTCCGCGCCGCGCTGCCCGACCCGGACCGGGTGATTTGCTGGTGGCAGCCGGTGGAGGGCGCGGCACGGGTGATGGCCGGGCCCGCGACCGGATTCCCGGCCACGGCGTTCGAGCAGGTGAATTCTGAAATGGGCGCGGTCACGCGCCACTGGGCCGTGGAGCAGCTGGGCGACGTGCGCGGGGCGATCGTGTGGGACCTGTACGGCGGGATCGGCGACACGGCCGTGGAGCTCGCGGAGCGGGGCGCCCAGGTCGTGAGCGTGGATGCCAACGAGAAGGCGATCGACTGGGCCCAACGGCGGGCCACGCCCAGCCCGGTGCGGTTCATTGCGGCGAAGGCCGAGGACGTGCTGCCGACGTTGCCGGACCCGGGCGCCGTGGTGGTGAACCCGCCGCGCGGTGGGCTGCATTGGACCGTGACGCTGCGGCTCACGGGACAGCCGGTGCCCCGGATCGCGTACGTCTCCTGCGACCCGGCGACCCTGGCGCGCGACCTGCACCGGTTGAGCGTCAACTATCGCCTCACGGCGGTGCGGGCGTTCGATCTCTTTCCCCAGACGGCGCATGTGGAAACCGTAGCTGTGCTGGAGGCCGCATGAAATACTTCGTCACCATCGGCGCCCAGACCATCGAGGTGGAGGTGGACGGCGAGCGCGTGCTCGTGGGTGGGGAGGCAGTCGACGTGCATCTCGCCCCGCTCGCCGGCACGCCACTGTATCACCTGCTCCTCGGCGCGGAGTCGTGGACGGTCGCCGCCCAGCCGCTCGAGGAAGACGGGCGCTGGGCGATGGGGGCGGTGGGCGAGCGCGTGGAAGTGACGGTGCGAGACGAGCGGACCCGGGAGACCGCGGCGCTCACGACGGCGGCGCCCGGCGGCGCGGCGCCGGCAGTGGTGCGGGCGCCGATGCCCGGCCTGGTGGTGCGGGTCGAGGTCGCGGACGGACAGCGGGTCGACGCCGGGGCCGGCCTGGTGGTGGTGGAGGCGATGAAGATGGAGAACGAGCTGCGCGCGCCACGTGCGGGCATGGTGCAGACGGTGCACGTCGCGGTGGGCCAGGCGGTCGAAAAAGGGATGCCCCTCGTCACCCTCGGCAGCCCGGAGCCGCAGTCACCCCAGGTGAGCGCCAGCTGAACGTCGCGCGCCCACCACGGGCGCGGCGCTGCTGCAACGCGGTCGCAGTGATTCCCTCCGAAACATTTGTGGCATCTCGGTTGCACGCGCAGGCTGCGCGCCGCGCGGCACTGTCGCCCACGACCCACGAGCCGGCGCGGGGATACCGACTCAAGGAGGAGCCCGTGAAGCGATGGTTGCTCGTTGTCACAGGAGGCGGCCTTCTGGCCGTCGCCTGTAACCCCGAATCCCGCGCCCCGACCGCACCAGCGCGCGCGACCAGCGCGCCGGCCTTCGAGCTGCAGCACCCGGCGACCCACATCATGCTGCTGCGTGGCCAGGTGCGGTCCGGTCTCTCGCTCGGCGCCGCGCCGTCGTCCGGTAACGGCATTGATTATCACGGCGGCCCGATCATCTACACGCAGAAGGTCGCCGCCATCTATTGGTCGAGCGGCACGATCTATCGCGGCGGTCCGGCGCCGGGGACCAGCGGCCCCGGCAGTGCGGACGGCTCCGTCGTGGGCTTCTTCATGAGCCACCTCGGCGGGTCGCCGTACTACAACATCAATACGACCTACTACGACGGGGCGGGAACCCACATCCAGAACAGCGTGACGTACACGCAGTATTGGGCCGCGAACACCAATGTCCCGCTCCCGGGCCAACCCGTGCTCGATTCCCAGATTCAGGCGCAGGTCATCGCGGGATTTACGAGCGGCAACCTGACCTACGATCCGAACACGCTCTACCTGGTCTTCAGCGATGCCATGGTGAACCTCGGCGGGGAGTTCGGCGTCGTGTATTGCGCCTATCACGGGAACTTCACGTGGAACGGCAACGACGTGAAGTACGGGGCGATGCCGCACGACATCGACTTTTTCGACTGCAACGCCCTGAGCGGGTCGCCCAACAACGACCCGGCCGCCGACGCCGAGGTCAACACCCTGGCGCACGAGACCGAAGAGACCAACACCGACGAGGATCTCAACGCCTGGTACGACAGCAACGGCAACGAGAACGCCGACAAGTGTGCCTGGAATTTCGGTTCCACGTACACGACCGCCAACGGGTCCAGGGCCAACATGAACCTCGGCGGCAAGGATTTCCTGGTACAGCAGAACTGGGTGAACGCCAACGGCGGCTCCTGCAGACTGAGCTGGTAGCCGGCAGCGACACCCATCCGTGGTCCCGGCGTGGTGGCCCCCAGCCGCCAGCCGGGACCGGTTTCGCTTTGCTCCGTACTTCGGAACCCTCGGGTTGACAGCGCCTTACGCCCCGGGTATCGTTCGCGGCTGTCATCGACCGGGCGCCACGAGGAAAGCTCAGGAATGAAGACGTTCAGCTTGCGGAAAGAGGACGTGACGCACCGCTGGTTCCTGGTCGACGCGACCGGGCAGCCGCTCGGGCGGCTGGCGAGCCAGCTGGCGCAGATTCTGCGCGGCAAGCACAAGCCCACGTTCACGCCGCATCTGAACGGCGGCGATTGTGTGGTGGTGGTGAACGCGGCGAAGGTGAAGCTCACGGGGCGCAAGCTCGAGCAGAAGCGATATTTCCGTCACACCGGCTACATGGGGCACGAGCGGTTCACGCCGCTCAAGAACGTGATGGAGAAGCACCCGGAGCGCGTGATCGAGCGGGCGGTCTGGGGCATGCTCCCCAAGACCACGCTGTCGCGCCAGAAGGTGAAACAGATGCTGAAAGTGTACGGCGGACCCGATCATCCCCACGCGGCCCAGCAGCCTCAGCCACTCGGCGCGGCGGCGGCGAGCGCCCGATGAGCAGCGGCGTCACACCGGAGCTGCGCTGGCACGCGGTTGGGCGACGCAAGGTGGGCGTGGCCCGCGTGTATCTGACGCCCGGCTCCGGCAAGTGGAACATCAACGGGCGCACGCTGGGGGACTACTTTCCGCGGCCGTCGCTGGTGTCGCACATCCAGCAGCCGTTCACGGCCACCGACACGCTGGGCGCCTTCGACGTGCGGGCGCTGTGCCGGGGCGGGGGGGTGACGGGGCAGGCGGGTGCGCTGCGGCTCGCGATCGCGCGGGCGCTGTGCCTGG
>QHTP01000309.1 GCA_003220855.1 Gemmatimonadota bacterium | reverse complement strand
TCAAGGGGGCGATCGCGGGGAGCGGCGCCGCCGCCGCCCTGTTGCGGCGGGTGGTGCCGGACCTGCCCGTCGCGGCGATCCCGCAGCTCGGCATTCACGTGCCCACGGAGCCGCAGCACATGCTGCACGAGGGCGTGGCGATCGGCTGCGTGGGCCGCTTGGTGCCGGAGAAGGGAGTCGATACTTTGCTGCAGGCGCTGGCCGAGAACCGCAGCCATCGCTGGCACCTGACGGTGGTGGGCGACGGTCCCGACCGGGAGCGTCTGGAGCGGCTCGCGTCCGACCTGCGACTCGCGGCGCGCATCCGCTGGGCCGGCGCGCTGCCACCCGAGGACGTCCGCAAGCTCTGGCCCGAGCTCGACGTGCTGGTCCTGCCGGCACGGGCCCTGCCGACGTGGGCCGAGCCTGCCGCGCACGTCGTGGCGGAGGCGATGGCCTACGAGGTGGCGGTGGTGGGCACGAGCGCGGGTGCGACTCCGGAGGTGATCGGCGACGCGGGCATCGTCGTGCCACCCGACGACCCATTGGCGCTGTCGGGGGCGCTGCGCCGCCTCGCCTCGCCCGATCAGCGTCGTCCGCTCGCCCATGCGGGGCGCGCGCGGGCGATGCAGTTGTTCTCGGATGACGCGGTGGCGGAGCGAACATTGACGTTTTGGAAGGAGATCCTGAGCTGAACCGCGATACACAGCTGAACCGCGATACACGACGCCACGACGCCACGTTCCAAGAGGGTCCGCGTTGCTCGTCCTTGCAACGTGGCGACATGGCGTCGTGCAACGTGCCGTCATGACCCGAGTCCTCCTCGTCCCCGATCTCCCGTTGGAGCGCTGGCCCTCGATGGACCGGTACGCGCACCGCCTGCACGACCGGCTGGAGGGCGGCGATCCGGGGTTCGAGGTGCGCCTGGCCGCGTCGATCGGGGATCTGACGCGCGACGTGGGCAACGGCCGCACCTCGGGCGGCTATCCCCGGTGGTGGGCGCAGGACGTCGATCCGACCAAGTTCGTGCTGCCCGGGCCGCTGCACGAGCCGCAGCGCTACGTGGCCCGCTATCTCCTGTATCCCTGGTGGCTGCGGCGCGAGGCGAAGCGCGCCCAGCTGGTGCACGTCCTCGATCACAGCTACGCGCACATGGTGACGCGGGTGCATCGCCGCCCCGCCGTGGTGACCGTGCACGACCTGATGCCGGTGATCATCCTGCGTTCCCCCACCGACGGCTGGCGCGAAGGCGTGCGGAACCGGTTCCTGCGCGGCACCCTCAAGGCCCTGCGCCTCGCGGGCGCGTACATCGTGGGCACGGAGTGGTTGAAGCGGGAGCTCGCAACCTGGCTGGGCGACGACCGGCGGATCAGCGTCGTCCCATTCGGGGTGGACCGCGCCTTCTTCTCCGAGGCACCGAACGCGCGCGTCCGGGGCCGCGCGGACTGGCGCATTCCCGACGAGGCCTTCGTCGTGCTACACGTCGGCAGCACCGTCGAGCGGAAAAACGTGCCTCTCGTGATCAACACGGTGGCGCGGCTGCGCACCGAAGCGGACGCGTACCTGCTCCAGGTGGGCGGTCGCCTCACGGGCGATCAAGAGCAGCTGATCGAGCGCCTCGGCCTGCGCCGCTTCGTCCGCACCGTGCCGTTCGCGGACGAGAGCACGCTGCGGCGCGCCTACCGCGCGGCCGACGTGCTGCGGCGACGCGGTGGTGGTGGTCGAAGGCCGGGATCCTGCCGCGTACGTCCAGGCGCTCGAGCAGCTGAACGACGATGCCGTGCAACGCGAAGATCTGATCGAACGGGGTCGCGCGCGGGCGCGGACGTTCACGTGGCAGCGCACGGCGGAGCAGACGGCCGAGGTCTATAGGAGTCTCCTATAACACAGGCAGGCGAGAGCAGCGCCTTCCTCTCCGCCGGGTCGGTCGACATCACACCGGACCGACCGCTGCCGCTGGCGGGCTACGAGGACCGCCGCGGCCCGAGCCGCGAGGTCGCCGATCCGCTCGAGCTGAACGCGCTCGTGCTGCGCGCTCCCGGACAGACCGTCGCGATCGTCACCGCCGACGTGCTGTTCGTCACGGCGGAGCTGAAAGCGGCGCTGCTCGCAGCCTTGGGAGCACGGCTCGGTCTCGACGAGGCGTCGCTGCTCGTCGCCGCCTCGCACACGCACACCGCCCCCGCCGTGGACCCGAGCAAGCCGAGGCTGGGCGTGTGCGATCCGGACTACGCCGCCCTGGTGGGGCAACGGGCCGCGGAGCTGCTCGGGCGGCTCGCCGCGAACGACCCGGTCGCGTGCCACGTCGACTATCGCACTGGAGCCGCCGATCACGCGATCAACCGCCGCCGGCCCGGGTGGCGTGTCTCGCTGCGTCAGTTTCCCTACCGCGGCGTGCGGCGCGCCCCCAACCCCGCCGGCCCGCGCGACGAGACGCTGCACCTGCTCACGTTCAGCGATTCCACGGACCGCCCCCTCGCGGTGCTCTGGTCTTATGCGTGCGATCCGGTCGGATTCCCGGCTCGGACCAAAGTAAGCGCGGACTTTCCCGGGGTGGTGCGGCGCGCCCTGCGCGATGCCCACGGCGCCGAGCTGCCCGTGCTCTTTCTCCAGGGCTTCGCGGGCGACGTGCGGCCCCGTGAGACCGGCGCGACCACGCGCTTCGCCCGGCGGCTGGTGGAGCTGGTGGTCGGCCCGCTGTTCGCGCCGTTCAGCACCGCACAGTACGCGGCGTGGGCGGGCGGCCTCGCCGACCGCGTCGTCGGCGTCGCCAAGGGCGCCCTGCGCACGCGCCGGCCGGTTGCCCCCGTGTGCCGGCGGGAGCGGACCGCCCTCTCCGCCCTGGTCGCCGGCGCGACCGCCGGACGTGACGTGACGTTCCAACGAGTGAGCCTCGACCCCGGACTGCACCTGGTCGCCGTCTCCGCGGCACCGGTCACGGTCTACGGCGCCGCGCTGCGGCGCCTCTGTCCCGGCGCGGTGCTGCCCGTGGGCTACATCGACAGCGTGTTCGGGTATCTCCCCACGGCGACGATGCTGGGCGAGCGCGGTTACGAGGACTCGGGCTTCATGCGGCTGTTCGGTCTGACCGGCCGGTTCCGCCCGGAGCTCGAGCAGGTGGTACGGGGTGCCTGGGAGCGGCTCATCCGGTAAGCGTCCCCGGCGGGCGCCGAGCGCGCGACACACCTGTGGCCTCCGCTCGGCAGGAGCCCGGCGCTTGGCGGGGTGTGTGCCCGCGACACGGCGCGTGGGGCACGCGCGGCGGAGGTGCGGTGATTGCAGGCCGAGCCTTCAGTGTCCTCGCCATCCCGTAACGCGCCTTGGCTGCGCCGCGGCGCAAGCGTCCTGGCACTCGGCTGGCTCCTGAGTTGCCAGGTCGACAAGCTGTTCCGCGACGGCGGGGCATCCGATCCTCCCGCCGCGCGCCTCGAGTTCACGCCGCCCCCCAACGCCACTGCGGGCGACCCGCTCTCGCCCGCGGTGCGAGTCAGCGCGATCGACAGCACCGGGAGTGTCGACTCGGCGTTCCACGGCACGGTGACCCTCACCCTGGGCGAGCATCCCGAGGGCGCGGCGCTGCGGGGGACCCGTACGCTCGATGCGGTCCGCGGCGTCACGAACTTCGCCGACCTCTCCGTCAACCGGGCGGGCACCGGCTACACCCTGGTCGCGACGGCGACCGGTGTGCGGGGAGCGACGAGCCCCGCGTTCGACGTCGCGCCCGCGGCGGCGGCGCGCCTCGCGTTCAGCGCGCAGCCTCACAATGCCATGGTCGACAGCGTGACCAAGCCCGCGGTCCAGGTGACGGTGTTCGACACGCTCGGCAACGTGGCGACGAGCTTCGCGGGCGAAGTCACCGTCGCACTGGCAGCGAACTCGAGCGGCGGTGCGCTCGGCGGAACGAGCACGGCGCCGGCGGCGAGTGGTGTCGCCACGTTCGCCGATCTGAGCGTGAATCGGCCCGGGACCGGCTACCGGCTCACGGCCAGCGCGGGCCAGCTCAGCGGCGCGACGAGCGATGCGTTCGACATCACCGCTGGGCCACCGACGACGGGCGACCTCACGGTGAACGCCACGACCACGGGCGACAACGCGCCTGGTAGCTACACCGTGACCGTAGACGGGGGCTTGAGTCGTACCATCGGAGCGAACGGTGCGGGCACCACGTACAACGGGCTCCCAGCCAGCGACCACGTCGTGGCCCTCACCGACGTGCCCGCGAACTGCACGGTGAGCGGCGGGGCGTCGAAGACGGTCACGGTGCCCGCGGGTGG
>QHTP01000245.1 GCA_003220855.1 Gemmatimonadota bacterium | reverse complement strand
GAGCGTGCGCGATATCGGGCGGCCGGAGCGTTCGAGCCCGGCCGAGGGTTATCCCGCGGCGCACCAGGCGGAGCAGGCACGGATCGTGGGGGCGGCGTTCAGTCCGCCCTCTCGCTAACTTCTCTTTGAATGAACACCGCCTCGACTCCCCGGACACGGCAAGCACGCGAGTCCGTCGTCATTCGCTTCGCGGGTGACTCGGGCGACGGCATGCAGGTGACGGGGTCGCGCTTTACCGTGGAAACGGCCCTCGCCGGCAACGACCTCACGACCTTCCCCGATTTCCCCGCCGAGATCCGCGCCCCCGCCGGGACGACGTACGGCGTATCGGCGTTCCAGATCCAGTTCGGGGCGCGCGACGTCATGACGCCGGGCGACGCGGTCGACGTGCTCGTCGCCATGAACCCGGCCGCCCTCAAGGTCGATCTGACCGATCTGCGCCGCGGCGGGACGATCCTGGTCGATACGGGCGCTTTCACCGAGCGCAACCTGACCAAGGCGGGGTTCCCGGCCAACCCGCTCGAGGACGGATCCCTCGCCGCCTACCAGCTCCTCACGTTCGACATCACGCGGCTCACGACGGAGGCGGTGAAGCCGTTCGGCCTTTCGAGCCGGGAGGCGCACCGCTGCCGCAACATGTGGGCGCTCGGCCTGATGCTGTGGATGTACGGCCGTGACCGGCAGGCGACCATCGACTGGCTACGCCGCAAGTTCGCCGACCGGCCCGAGCTCGCGCAGGCCAACGTCGCGGCCGTGAACGCCGGCCACGCGTTCGGCGAGACCGCCGAAATGTCGGAGCATCTCGTGGGGTACACGGTCCCGAGCGCGCCCGCAGAGCCGGGACGCTACCGCACCGTGAGTGGGACGGAGGCGCTCGCCTGGGGCCTCATCGCCGGCATGCGTGCCGCCGGGCTCGAGAAGATGATCTTCGCAGGCTACCCGATCACGCCCGCATCGCTCCTGCTCCATACCCTGGCGAACCTCAAGCCGTACGGCGTGGTCACCTTCCAGGCGGAAGATGAGATCGCCGCGATCGGCGCGGCGATCGGCGCCGCCTACAGCGGAGCGCTGGGTGTCACCTCGAGCTCCGGCCCCGGGATGGCGCTCAAGACCGAGATGCTCGGGCTCGCGATCGCCACCGAGCTGCCGCTCGTGGTGATCAACTCGCAGCGGGCCGGCCCCTCCACCGGTATGCCCACAAAGGCCGAGCAGTCCGACCTGTTTCAGGCGGTGCACGGCCGGAACGCGGACGCGCCCCTCGCCGTGATCGCCGCGGCAACGGCCGTGGACTGCTTCGCGGTGGCGATCGAAGCAGTGCGCATCGCCACGACGTACATGACGCCCGTGATCGTGCTCTCCGACGCCTACCTGGCGCACGCCGCCGAGCCCTGGCGCCTCCCCGAGGTGACGGCGCTGCCGCGCTTCCCGGTGCGCTTCCGGACCGACCCGGCGGGCTTCCACCCGTTCCTGCGGGATCCGGTCACGCTGGCGCGTGCGTGGGCTGTGCCCGGAACCCCGGGCCTCGAGCACCGTATCGGCGGGCTCGAGAAGGACTACGACACGGGGCACATCTCCTACGATCCCGACAACCACGCGCGCATGACCCGCACCCGCGCGGCGAAGATCGCCGGCATCGCGAACGGTATCCCGCCGCAACGGGTGGCCCTCGGGGACGACCACGGCGCGGTCGCGGTGGTGGGATGGGGCTCGACCTACGGCGCGATCCACCGGGCGGTGAGCGAGGCGCGCGACGACGGCGGCGACGTCTCGCACATCCACCTCCGCTACCTGAACCCGTTCCCCCGGAACCTCGGCGAGCTGCTCTCGCGCTTCGCGCGGATTCTCGTCCCGGAAATGAACCACGGCCAGCTCGTGCAGCTCTTGCGGGCGGAGTATCTGGTGCCCGCGGAGGGGTTGAGCAAGGTCGAGGGGAAGCCGTTCAAGGTCTCGGAGATCGTGCAGGCGATCGAGTCGACGCTCCGGAGGGGGTGAGGCATGACGGTCACGACGATCACCGACGCCGAGCTCACGCCCAAGGATTACGCGTCCGACCAGGAAGTCCGCTGGTGCCCGGGGTGCGGCGACTACGCGATCCTGAAAGCCGTCCAAAAAGCCCTGGCGGAGCTGGGCGCGCCGCGCGAGCGCACGGTGTTCGTTTCGGGGATCGGCTGCGCGGCGCGGTTCCCGTACTACCTCTCCACGTACGGGTTCCACACGATTCACGGGCGGGCGCCGGCGATCGCCACCGGCATCAAGCTCGCCAATCCCGCGCTCGACGTGTGGGTGGTCACGGGCGACGGCGACGGTCTCTCGATCGGCGGCAACCACATGCTGCACGTGCTGCGACGCAACGTCGATCTGCAGATCATCCTCTTCAACAACGAGATCTACGGCCTGACCAAGGGGCAGTACTCGCCCACCTCGCGGCGCGGAACGCACTCGCCCTCCACGCCGCAGGGCTCGATCGAGGCCCCCGTTTCGCCGTGCGCGTTCGCCCTCGGCGCCGGAGCGCGCTTCGTCGCCCGGGCCGTGGACACCCAGCAGCCTGCCGTCGTGGCGCTGCTGAAGCGCGCGCACGCGCATCGCGGGGCGTCGTTCGTCGAGGTGTTCCAGAACTGCGTGGTCTTCAACGACGGCGTGTTCGATCACTTCACGTCGAAAGACGTGGCGGGTGACGCGCAACTCCACGTGGAGCACGGGAAGCCGCTGCTGTTCGGACCGAACCGGGAGCGCGGGCTGCGCCTGAAACCAGGGACGGTCGCGCTCGAGGTCGTGCCGGTGGGCCCGGGCGGCGTGCCGCCCGGCGACATCCTGGTGCACGACGAGACCAACCGCGCGCTGGCGCAGCTGCTCGTGGCGCTCGAGCCCCCGGCGTTTCCCGTGGCGCTCGGCGTGCTGTACTGCAACCCCGCGACCTCCTACGAAGCGGACGTCTCCGCGCAAGCGCGGGCCGCGGGGTTCTCTGGCGAGCCCGCCGACCTCGGGGCGCTACTCCGCCGCGAGGGGACGTGGACCGTGGCGGAGTGAGGGCGAGGTCGACCTACCCGACCCTCCTGCTCGTCGCCGGCACCACCTTCGTCCGGGCCGACGGTCGCTGGTCCCCCGCCGCACGGCTCCCCCAGCCGATGCAAGAGCTCTCCGCCGCCGTGCTGCACGGCCGGATCTACGTCGCCGGCGGGATCGACCGGGCCAATCGTGCGAGCGCCGCCGCGTTCCGGTACGACCCCGGGGCAAACCGCTGGGAGCGAATCGCCGACCTCCCGGCCCCGCGCCACCACATGCCCCTCGCCGTGGTGGGCGACACGCTGTACGCCGTCGGCGGTCTCACGGGTGAGCGCTTCGTTCCGCAAAACACCCTCTGGCTCTACCGCGAGGATGTGAACCGCTGGGAGCCGCGTGCGGCGCTGCCGGCGCCGCGCGGCGCGTCCGGCGCCGCGAGCGTGAGCGGGAAGCTGATCGTCGTCGGCGGCTGGGGTCTCAAGCGCCGCCTGGCGGAGACGACGGCGATCTACGATCCTGCAGTCGATCGCTGGCGCGACGCCGCACCGATACCGACGCCCCGCGACCACCTCGCCGCGACGGCCGTGAACGGCGTCGTGTACGCGATCGGGGGGCGGCCGCTCGATCCCGACCGCAACTACGACGTCCTTGAAGCCTACGATCCGGCGACCGACCGGTGGACGACCCGGGCCGCGATGCCGAGCCGGCGCGGCGGCCTGGCCGCGGCCGCCCTCGACGGCACCGTGCACACGGTCGGCGGCGAGAGCCGCAGCGGTGTGTTCGCGAACCACGAGGTGTACGATCCCGTGACCGACCGCTGGAGCGTCGCGCCGCCGCTGCCGCTCGCCCGTCACGGTCTCGCCGCGGCCGCGCTCGGCGGCCGCCTCTACGTGATCGGCGGCGGGCCCAGGGCGGGGTTCGCCCAAACGGACTTCGTCGACGTGTTCGCCCCCTGACATGCTCGAGATCCAGACCGTCGCGCGCTATGCGGTCATCGCCGTATTCGCCGTGAGCCTCGTCGCGGCGCTCGCCTCCTGGCTGGTGCGGACCCAGCGCGTGTCACCGTTCGGCGCCCTCGGGCGCACCCTGCGCGCCGCCAGCGAGCCGTTGATCCGGCCCGTCGAGCGGCGACTCGTGCGGGCCGGAGGCAACCCCGTACACGCGGGGTGGTGGCTGGTGGTGGGCGTCGCGGCCACGGGCGTCGTCCTGCTGTCGCTCCTGAACTGGCTGGCGGGCACGCTGTACGGCGTCGGAGCGGCGTTCGCGGGTGGACCGCGCATCGCGCTGGCGTTTCTCACCGTCGCAGCCTACAACGTCGTCTTCATCGCGCTCGTGGTGCGGGTGGTGGCGAGCTGGTTCGGCCGGTTCCGCTACACCTGGTGGCTACGGCCGGCCTATGTCCTCACGGACTGGGTGGTCGAGCCGATCCGCCGGCTGCTCCCGCCGGGCGGCGCGCTCGACTGGAGTCCACTCGCCGCCTGGCTCGCGCTCTGGGTGTTGAAGCAGGTGCTGCTGGCCATCGTCGGGCTGTGACCGCCCGGCTGGTGGTGCATGTGGTTCCCCGGGCGCGGCGCAGCACAGTCGCCGGCCGCCACGGCGACGCGATCAAGATCAAGCTCGCGGCGCCGCCCGTAGATGGCGCTGCCAACGCCGAGCTGATCCGATTCGTCGCCGTACAGCTCGGCGTGCCGCGTAGTGCGGTCACGATCCTGAATGGGGCCGCCGCGCGCCGCAAGACGCTCGCGGTGCGCGGAGTGACGGCGGGCGCGGTCGCGCGGGCACTGCTACGGATGACGGATGACGGATGACGGTCGACTTCCCTTGAACACCCGGAACAGATAGAAGAGCGAGGGGAGCAGCACCAGCGCCCCCAGTATCACCGCGCCCAACGCGAGCCGCAGCGTTACCGCAGGTGCGGCGGCGTCCGCGATGGTCAAGTCCGGGGGAAGCAGGTATGGGTACTGGCTCAGTCCCCACCCCCACAGGATGAGCGATACCTGGATCGCGGCGACGATGCGGGCGACGCGCCAGGCGCCCCGCGCCAGGGCCGCGAGCGCCATGATCGCCGCCGCGGCGGTGAGCCCGTGCAGCGGGATGGCCCACCTCGCGAAGATCAGACCGTTGCGCACGAGCGGCGCATACCGGGCCGACAGGACCAGCACCAGGGCCGCCGCACCGAACAACGCCACCCCCGTGCCCAGCGCGCGCGCCCGGAAGTCCACCCGCAGCTCGCGTTCCTGCGCCTCGAGCGTCAGATAGACGGCCGCGAGAAACGCGAACGCCACCAGGGCGAACAGCCCGACGGACAGAGTGAACGGATTGAGCCAGGGCCGGACGTAAGTGCCGACGAACCCGTCCCCCGTCCCCCGTCCCGCATCCCCGACCGCGCCCGATGCAATCGCCCCCACCGTCGTACCCAGCAGCAGCGGCGTGACGAGGCTCGCGATGGCGAACGTCACGCCCCAGTGGCGCAGCTCTTCGTCCTCCGCTCCGCCATAGCGCCAGAACGTGAACGCCGAGCCCCGCAGCACGATCCCGATCAGGACGAGCGAGAGGGGGATATGCAGCAGCGTGCCGAGACGCGCGAACGCGGGCGGGAAGCAGGTGAACAGCAGCACGACCGCGAGAATGAGCCAGACGTGGTTCGCCTCCCACACGGGACCGATCGCCTCGGCGATGAGCTCGCGCTGGCGCCGTTTGCGCGGGCCCGCAGCGAGGAGGCCCCACACGCCGGCGCCGAAATCCGCCCCGGCGAGCACCGCGTAAGCGTTGAGCGCCAAAAACACGATCCCGGCGAGCCAATCTGCGAGCGTCACTGGGTCACGTTTCCCCTTTCCCCTTTCCCCTTTCCCGGCTTTCCACCGGCATGTAGAACTTCCGCCATTCAGGCATCCCGGGGCTCCGGACGATCTGGCGATAGAGCAGCCAGACGACGATCACGCCGAGGAAGCAATACAGCAGCGTGAACGTCAAGAACGGGACGACCAGACCGGGCATCGGCGTCACCGCGTCGCGCGTCTTCAAGACCCCGTAGATCACCCACGGCTGACGACCCAGCTCCGTCACCATCCATCCCGCCTCGACGGCGATGAACCCCATCGGCGTGGCGAGCGCGACCGCCCGCATCAACCAGCGGTCGTGTGCCAGGTCGGTCCGGCGCCACGCCAGCCATCCGGCCCAGACGGCGACCACAGCCATGTACGTGCCAAGCGCGACCATCAGCTGGAAGGCTAAGTGCACGGCCGGCACGTTGGGCCATTCGTCTTGAGGCACGGCGTCGAGCCCCTGCACCCGCGCATTCGGGTCGTGGAACGCGAGCAGCGACAGGCCGCGCGGGATCTCGAGGGCGAAGCGGGTCTCCCGTCGGGCCACGTTCGGCCAGCCCCCCAGCGAGAGCGGCGCGCCCCGCTGGGTGCGAAACAGCGCCTCCGCCGCCGCCAGCTTCACCGCCTGGTGCCGGGCGAGGTGCCGCGCGGCCACGTCCCCGGAGATCGGTTGCAGCACGGCCGCAGGTGCGCCCACGATCAATGCGATCTCGAGGGCGCGACGGTGGAACGCGTTCGCCGGATCCTTGAGCAGCAGGAACGCGTGGATCCCCGCCACCGCGAACCCCGTGGCGGCGTAGGCCGCGAGCGTCATGTGCAGCGTTTGCGGAAACGCGGCTGGGCTCGCCATCGCTGCGAACGGGTCGATGTTCACGGCGCGACCGCCGACCAGCTGGAAGCCCGTCGGCGCGTTCATCCACGCGTTCGCCAGCACGACGAAGATCCCCGAGGCGGCGCCGCTCGCCGCTACCGCCACGCCGGCTCCGAGGTGCGCCCGCGGCGAGATGCGGTCCCACCCGTACAGGTAGACGCCCAGGAAAATTGCTTCCGTGAAGAAGGCGAACCCTTCGAGCGAGAACGGCATGCCGATCATCGAACCGGCGAACCGCATGAAGCCCGGCCACAGGAGCCCCAGCTCGAATGACAGCACCGTTCCCGACACGGCGCCGACCGCGAAGAGAATGGCGGTGCCCCGCGCCCAGCGCTTCGCGAGGTCCAGGTAGATCGCGTGCCCCGTCACCTGCCAGCGCCGCTCGGCCACGACCATCATGACGGGCATGGCGATTCCGACGACGGCGAAGACGATGTGAAAGGCGAGCGAGACGCCCATCTGCGAGCGGGCGGCAAGAAGATCGGACATGGCTACGGGAGCTTTGCCGACCGATCGCGAATCGCTCCGTTGTTCGAGAATTCCACGGCCATCGCCTGGAGCAGGATCTTCGCCGAGTCCGGCATCCCGGCCGCTGCGAGTGCATCCGCGCGGAGCAGGCCTACCCGGAACCGCAGGAAGCGGCTCTCGGGCGCCGGAGGGAACCACTTGAGCGCGGCCAGCGCACCCCTGCCGTCGTGCTTGTCCACGATGAGCGACTCCACCGTCAGGAGGCGGACCGCCGTATCGTCCGGATAGCGCTGCGCCAGTTCCCCGACCAGCTGCGCTGCGTCCGCCGACTTCCCCTCACGACGGTCCGCCATCGCCTGGTGATAGAGCCCCGCCATGAGGAGGTGGCCGATGTCGGCGGGATCACCGCTCCGGATTCCCACGCCGCCGGCGTAGCTGTAGACCAGGTCTCCGCCCTTGTCACCCGCCTGGTACAAGGCAACCGCGCCCGCCAGTCCGACGACGCCCGAGGCGACGAGGACGGCGCGCTGATACGTCGCGTAGCGGGTGCGCCGGACCGCCAGCGCCGCGATCTCGAGCAGCGCCACGCCCAGGAAGATGTTTCGGGTCCGCTCCCCCCACTCTTCGTGATCCTGGACCGCGGCACGTGCACCCGGCACCCGCTCGACGGGTCCGTGCGCCGCGAGACCCGACTGCACGGCCAGCACCGCCGCCGCGGTGCCGACGAGCAGCAGCACCGCGGCGGCCGGCCCGGTGAACGCCAGCCGGCCCGTGCCTATGAGGGACAGCCAGCGGAACAGGACGCCGCAGAAAAGGAGAGCTATGACGAAGTGCACGATCTGGGGATGCAGCGGAGCCAGCGCGGGCATGGCGTAAGATACGTGGTACCGGCTAGATTGGGAGAGACAACCGATTCCGTGGTGATTTGCGGCTTATTGCAGCCACGTTAAACAATTCGCTAAAACGCCAGGATGACAATCACCCTCAGCGACCTCTTGAAAGACGGCAAGGTCCACGTCCTCGACGGGGCGATGGGCACGATGCTGTATTCGAAGGGCTTCTTCCTGAACGTCTGCTACGACGAGCTGAGCGTGAAACAGCCCAAGCTCGTCCAGGAAGTGCACGAAGCATACGTCCGCGCCGGCGCCGAGATCCTCGAGACCAA
>QHTP01000329.1 GCA_003220855.1 Gemmatimonadota bacterium | reverse complement strand
CTTGATGTAGCAAGCGGCTGTCACACTGTATAGAACATTGACGATTCGTCAAAAAACAAAGCACTCTGGCACGCCCCTTGCCTGTTGCGTTGGTACAACAATCGAGGCGCACGCGCCTCTTGGCTGTAAGTGCTGTACCACCCGACAGATAGGGAGACGCATCATGTACACTGCTTCCAAAGCCGCGCTTGCCACGCTCGTCCTCGCGCTGCTGGCGGCCGGTTCGGTCCGCGCGCAGGGCGTGAACGGCAGCATCTCGGCGACGGCGACGGTGCAGTCGCCGATTACGGTCACGGGTGCCCAGAACCTGGCCTTCGGCAACGTCTTCCCCGGTGCGGCGAAGACCGTGGCCTACAGCGACGCCACCAATGCCGGTCGGTTCGACGTGACGGGTCAGGGGAGCGCGCCGGTCACGTACTCCTTCGCGCTGCCGACCAATCTGACGAGCGGCGGCAACAACCTGCCGATCGGCTCGTGGACCGGCTACCTGAACACGTCGAACTCGACGTCGGGCGGTTCCGCGATCACGCCTTCGGCGACGCCTGCGAGCGCGACGTTGAGCGCTGGTGGGGCGCTGTACGTCTTCGTCGGAGCGACCGTGACGCCTCCGAGCAACCTGCCGGCCGGGAGCTACACCGGTACGGTGACCCTGACGGTGTCGTACTAAGCCGCAGCTCGGCGTAAGTTTGCAGGCGGTGCGCCGGCAGAGGGTTCTCTGGCCCCTCTGCCGGCGCTTTCTTAGACGAGGGCCCGCGCGATGAGAACTCGCTGGTACACCTTGGCGCTAACGGTGGTCGTTGCCACGCCGGTCTTCGGGCAGCGTCCGATCGCGGTCACGGGCGTCCAGTCCTTGAGCTTCGGGACGCTGCTCCCCGGGGTGCCGACGGTCGTGTCGCGCACCGACGCCGCGAAGAGCGGGCAATTCATGATCCAGGGGCCGCACGGAACGCAGGGCCAGCTCACCTTCACCCTCCCTTCCGTTCTCACCGGACCCGGCGGCGCCACGCTGGCGCTCACGTTCGGCGGCAGCGACGCCGGGTACTCGCAATCACAGAACATCGGCAGCCAGATCGGCTTCGACCCGCGGCAGGCGTTCGTCGTCACCTTCAGTCAGCAGGGCAGCGGATCGGTCTTCCTCGGCGGCACCGCGCGGCCGGCGCCGACGCAGCGCGCCGGTGCCTACACGGCGACCATCACCCTGAACCTGGCTACCTTCCCATGAAGCCGACCGGCTTATGGGTGGCGCTGTTGCTGGGCGCCGTGCGCCTCGGGGCGCAGGGCGTCGTGATCGCCCCCCATGCGGTGTTCATCGACGCGCGGACGCGCAGCGGCGCCGTCCTCCTGTACAACCCGAACACCGAGCCCGTCGAAGTAGCCATTTCGTTCTTCTTCGGCTATCCGGCGACGGATTCCGCCGGGAGCATCGTGGTGCGGACGGTCGAGCACCCCGATTCGACCAGCCCCTCCGCGGCGAGTTGGATTCAGGCATTCCCGCGCCGGCTCACGGTCCCGCCACTCGAGCGCCAGACCATCCGCCTGCTCGCCAGTCCGCCACCGGGCCTCGCCGACGGGGAATACTGGGCGCGCCTCGTGATCTCGGCCAAGGGAGGGCAGCTCCCGGTGACGGGCGCGGCCGACACAGCCCGGGTCAAGGTCGGGCTCACGCTCGAGGTCCGGACCATCATCGGCGTGTTCTACCGGAAGGGTGCGGTGCACACGGGCGTCACGCTGTCCGGCCTGCGCACGGCGGTGGTGGGCGACTCGCTCGCCGTCTGGGCGCGTCTCACTCAGCAGGGCAACGCCGCCTACATCGGAAGCGCGCGCGCCGTGCTGGTGGACTCGGCCGGGAAGACCGTCAGCGAGATCAAGGTGCCGATCGGGGTCTACTACGCCATGGAGCCGCGCTACGCCCTCCCGATCGGCGCACTCGCCCCCGGTCGCTACCGCTTGCGCCTCGACCTGTCCACCAGACGCGAGGATCTCGCGCCGGAACTGGTCCTGTCGAGCCCGCCGGTGCGCGATTCGGCCGAGGTTCGCGTCCCGTGATGTTGCGGCCCCGTCCCGCCGGCCTGCGGCTGCTCGTGGTGCTCGGGCTGCTCGTGCCGCGCCCCGGCCTGTCGCAAGGCGTGACCGGATCGGTCGGCATCGACGCGAACGTGATCGGCCAGGCGCTGACCGTCACCACCTTGAGCAACCTCAACTTCGGGAGCGTGCCGAAGGGCGTCGCGACCACCGTGCAGCCGACGGCGGCCGGGGCGGGGGCGTGGCAGATCCAGGGCAGTAAGAACGCCGACGTGAGCATAACGTTCGTGCTTCCCGCGCTGTTGACCAACATTCAGGCGCTTCCCGGCAGCACGATGCCGGTGTCGTTCGGGGCCACCTCGGCTCGCTGGAACCGGGCGACGAACAACGTGGCCAGCGCGACCGCGTTCGACCCGATCGCCGGCACCAGCGGCAGGCTCGGGCCCACCGCGAACCCATTTCTCTACATTTGGATCGGCGGGACCGTGAGCCCCGCCGCGACGGCCAAGCCCGGTATTTACACGGGCACGATCATCGTCACGATCGCCTACCTGTAATACGATGGTACCGGTTTGGC
>QHTP01000328.1 GCA_003220855.1 Gemmatimonadota bacterium | reverse complement strand
AGCGGAGGATGACCGAGTGCTCACCCTCGCTCAGGCGGCGCAGCACTCTGGGTATTCCCAGGCCCACCTCGCGCGCCTCGTGCAGGATGGCAAGTTGCTAACTCTGCGTCCGCCTGGGAGCCGCGGGAGACTTAGCTTCCGACAGGCAGACCTTCCCCGGAAGCCCGGTTCGCGGCATCGTTCCAGTGCGGGTGTACACGAGCTCGCCAGCCGCCTCCTAGGAGGCAAGGAGCGCCATCATGGCCGATCCTAACTGCTGGTCGAGATCGTGGGGCCCCCGACGCGGGGCGCGGGTCCGAGTGTACGAGCGCAAGCCCGGCGGCACGCTGTACGTGTCCGTTTGGCTGCCGGGTGAAGGGGAACGCCGTACGAGCCTCGGACACTGTGACAAGCGGCGTGCCGCGCACGAAGCGAAGGAGTTGTTCAAACTCCGTCAAAGCACGGCGCAAGAGGCTGTGGCGTCACCGCTCACGTTGGGAAGCCTGTTCGACAGGTACACGACGGAAGGTCGCTATCTGCCGGATGGTTCTTTGAAAACAGAACGCTATCTAGAACATGTCCGGCAAGCAGGCCGCTACCTCTCGGCGTTCTTTGGGGAGGATCAATTAGTCAGCGCGCTGACACCGGACCGTGTGCACGAGTATGTCGTGTGGCGTCGGCTCGGGGGCATGTCCGCACGCCCCGTCGGGGGGAACACCATCCATCGCGATCTGGGGATGTTCAAGGCCGCACTGAACTGGGCGTGCCAGAAGTACGACGGGGGGCAGCCGGTCCTCACCCGGCACGCGATGGAGAAGTACAAGATTCCCACCGAGAAAGACCCCAAGCGGCCGGTGGTCGAGGAGGGCACGATTCGCGCGTTGCTGGCGGTTGCGCCCTCGGTCCATCCGTTCCTGCGTCTATTGATTCTCTTGGCGTGGCGCACGGGGCGTCGGTTGAGCAGTATCCTGGCGCTCCGCTGGGACGATGTGGACTTCGAGAATGGCACGATCCGTTGGCGCGCCGAACATGACAAAATCCGGCAAACGTGGGTCGTGCCGATGCATCGCGAGGTCGTAGAGGAGCTGCGGCGATTCCGCGCGGAGCACGGCGGAATCGGCCCCGTGTTGTTGTTCCCGCACCCACAGCGCCGCCGTCACCACGACGGACCGGTGACGCGGCACCTCGCGGCGTACTGGCTGAAGGAAGCCTTCCTGGTGGGAAAAGTCGTGAAGCCTGAGGGGAGTCTCTGGCACATGTTCCGCCGCGTGTGGGCTACGGAGCGGAAGGACCTGCCGCTGAAGGATGTCGCGGCGGCGGGTGGGTGGCGGGACACCAGCACGTTGCTCCGCTATCAGCAGCCGGACGAGGCGACGTTGCGCGCGGTGGTGGAGTTCGAGCGACCCCGACGCGGCGGCGTTGGTCGGAAATCGGTGAGCGGCTATACTCGCTCACATACTCACACACTGTCCTAGATAGACGAAGCGCGATGGGACCGAACATCCCATCGCGCTTCGAGTTGCCCCTCCTGGGCTCGAACCAGGACTCTCCTGATCCAGAGTCAGGCGTGTTGCCAGTTACACCAAGGGGCACTGTGCACTACATACTGGGACCCAGACGGCCAGACGGCTAGACGGCTACGCAGACGGCGAGTCGGCTAGACGTCTAGCGGCGGTTAGGAGCGAGGGGCCAGGTAAGACCCCCCTGCTATCATCTGGTCATCCCGCGCCAGCGTCTCGCACGTTCACCCTAGGCGTCTAGGCGTCCGCACGTCTGGGCGTCTAGTAGTATGGAGCTGAGGGGGCTCGAACCCCTGACCTCCTGGGTGCGATCCAGGCGCTCTCCCAGCTGAGCTACAGCCCCGCGCGGAGGCTGAACTTAGAAACGCAGCCCCCTACGAGCAACCCCTCAAACCTAGCCCCGTCGCGCCCTGCGGCCAACCGCGCCCGGTACGTGGTGCGTGGTTCGCTCAGGTGCTCGACCAGCCTCCACTGAGGCTCGTCACGCGTGGGAGAATACCACGCACCACTCACGACGCATCATATTCTATCACATGCGCCCGATCTCGCTGACGTACTCCGGATTGGTCGGGGTTCCTATCGAAGAGGTGTTCGAGCTCCTCTCCGACGCGAGCCGTATGCCCGAGTGGCTCCCCAACTGCACCGCCGCGGTGCCGAGCCCCACCAAGAAGGGCAAAGGCGACCGCCACCGCATCCACTTCGAGCGCGACGGCCGCAAAGCCGACTGCGTCGTCGAAGTGATCGAGTTCGTCCCGCCCACCACCTACGCCTGGGTCGAAATCATCCACCGCCGCGGCGCCAAAACCTTCTTCAAGCTCGGGTTCGAGGGCGGCGCTACCCGCATCACCATGAAGCACGTCTGGACCCCGTCGGGGCTGCGCGCCTGGCTGCTCGGCCACTTCTATCGCCGCCGCAGCGCGCACCGCATGTTCGATGGATTGCTGCAGAACTTGAGAAAGGCGCTGACGCGATAGCGGCGGGCTGACGGGGTCTCCCGTAGCGACTGTGTTGTTTTTGTCGCGGAGGGAGACCCCGTCGATCAGCCGCTCAATCGGCAAACGGAACC
>QHTP01000244.1 GCA_003220855.1 Gemmatimonadota bacterium | reverse complement strand
CCTCCCAGACGCCGACCCCCGAACCCACCGCCCCTCTCCCCACCGCCGGCGTCGCCGCACAGCAAGTGGGGATCACGCCCCTCACGCTCATCGTTGCGGAAGATTCGCTCCACTGGCAGGCGCTGTTGGGGGAGCGGCGGGCGGCGCTCGCCAGGGGCGACAGCGTGATCGGCACGCTGCTCAAGACCCGGGCGCCGGAAGTCACGTGGCTGTTCCCCGACGAGCTGCGGCGGGCCGCCCGGCGGGCGCCGGGGATTGCGCCCGATCCCGATCAGATGGGCACGGCTCTCCTGCTGCGAGGCGGCGGGCGGGAGGAGATGGTGCGCGACCCCCTCCGCA
>QHTP01000243.1 GCA_003220855.1 Gemmatimonadota bacterium | reverse complement strand
CGCCCGTCGGGCACTGCCGAGCTCACGGTCGTGATGGTGGACGTCCGCACCGGCCGGGTCGGGTTCCGGACCGTGGCGCGGGGTGAGGGGGACGATCCCTGGACGGCGCTCACGCGCGCCGTCAAGAGCCTCACGCCGGGGCTGCCGTGAAGCGTGAGGCAACTCTCATCGCCGGCGATGGAATCGGGCCCGAGATCACCGAGGCGACGCTGTCCGTGCTCGATGCGCTGGGAGTGGAGTTCGACTGGGACGAGCAGTACGGTGGGATGAGCGCCGTAGACAAGGCGGGCACGCCGCTGCCCAAGGCCACTCTCGACTCGATCCGGCGCACGGGCCTCGCGCTCAAGGGCCCGCTCACCACCCCGGTGGGCGGGGGATACCGCTCGGTGAACGTGGCGCTGCGCCAGGAGTTCGAGCTGTACGCCAACGTGCGCCCCGTCAAGTCGATCGTGCCCGGCGGCCGCTACGTCGACGTAGACTTGGTCATCGTGCGCGAGAACACGGAAGGGATGTACGTGGGGTTCGACCGGACTTTCAAGGTCGGGAACGACCCCAAAGCGCTGGCCCAGGCGACCTCGGTCATGACGCGCGAGGGCTGCCGGCGTATCGTGCGCTACGCGTTCGACTACGCGCGCCGGCACGGGCGCAAGAAGGTGACGGTCGTGCACAAGGCCAACATCCTCAAGGCGACGTCGGGGTTGTTCCTCGAGACCGCGAAGCAGATCGCCGCCGAGTATCAGGGGCAGATCGCTTCGGACGACAAGATCGTCGACAACGCCGCCATGCAGCTCGTGATCAACCCGGCCCAGTTCGACGTGATCGTCACCACCAACTTGTTCGGCGACATCCTCTCGGACGAAGCCTCGGGATTGGTGGGAGGGTTGGGGTTGGCGCCCGGCGCGAACATCGGCGAGCAGGCGGCGATCTTCGAAGCGGTCCATGGCTCGGCGCCGGACATCGCGGGGCAGGGCATCGCGAACCCCGCGGCGCAAATGCTCGCGGCCGCGATGATGCTGGACCACATCGGCCAACTCCAGGAAGCGGGCCGGCTGCGCCGCGCGCTGGAAACGGTGATCGTGAAGGACAACGTCCGGACCAAGGACTTGGGGGGCAGTGCTTCGACCACCGACTTCGCCCGGGCTGTGGCCCGGCGCGTCTAGCCATCCGTGTGCCCGCTGTGGCGAAATCACGGCCGGCATCGCGCTGGGGGAGCTGTGCGCGAAGTGCACGCGAGACGTCACGCGAAAGGCGTCGCGGATCGGGCGTCTCATGGCGATCGTGACTACCCTGCTCGTTGCGGGGTATCTCATGCTCACCCTCCGGTCCGTGGCACCGGCGTGGCAAACTACGGCCCGCACGGTGGGTGCGGTGGCGACGGTCGCGTGGTACCTGCTGACGGTTCGCATCGTACAGAGGATTGCGCTCGAATGGCTCAAATCACGGCGTCCGTAGTTGTCGCGGTCCTCGCAGCGATCGCGGGCGGCGCGCCGCTCGCCGGACAAACGTCCCTTTCCATTTACAGCGACGGCCGTGTGGTGGTGCGCCGGGCGCTGCCGCAGCCGCTCGAGAAGGGCCGCAACATCCTGACCTTGAAGCTCGAGGGGCTCGATCCCGCGACGCTGTTTTCCCCGGACACCGCTGTCGCACTCGTGTCGGCCGCGGCCCGGCCCGCCACCGACCAAGCGACGGCCATGGCGCGCGCCATCGGGCAGACGCTGGCCTTCGTGCGGCCACGCGTCGGCGGCGGCGCGGACACGGTGCGCGCGACGGTGGTCCGCCTCGCGCCGCCGCAGTATCGGCTGTCGGACGGGCGTTTTCTCCTGTCCGAGCCGGGGGAGCCACTGTTCCCGCCGGACGTCGTGCGCACCATGCCCGAGGCGACTGTTACACTCGAAGCGGCCCGTACGCGGCCGCGCACGGAGCTCGCCTATGTCAGCGACGGCGCGGCGCAGTGGCAGGCGTTTTACCAGGTGGTGCTGCTGGGTGACCGGTGTCAGGTCTCGGGGACGGCGACGATTGCGTCGCAATCGCTACGCGTCGACAGCGCGGAGGTCCTGCTCGTCGCGGGATCGATCAACCGTGCGGGGGCGGTGGGGCGGCCCGCGTTCCTGCTGCGCGGCGCGATGAAGGTCGCCGCCGAGGCAGCGCCGGTGGCCGCGAGCGAGGAAGCGGTGGGGGAGACGCACGTCTACCAGCTCCCGGCGCGGGTCTCGCTCGAGCCCGGGACGCCGGTCACCATGACACTGTTCCCGCGCTCGAGCGCCGCCTACACTCAGGAGTACATCATCCCGGGTGTGCTGCCGTGGCGCGGGTTCCTCGGCCAGTCGCCCGCGGAGCCGGACCGCGTGCCGGTGCAGGTGTGGTACACGCTCAAGCGCCAGCGCGGGACGGCGTTCGGCGAGCGGCCGCTGCCCGGCGGGACGGTGCAGGTATTCCAGGCCGACTCGGGCCTCCGGCTGCAGCTGGTAGGCGAAGCGCGCAGTGATCACACCGCCCCGGGACGTGACCTGCGGGTGCAATCCGGGGATGCGTTCGACGTCACCGCGGAGCGGGTGCAGACGGACTACAACCAGGAGCAGCTCGCGCCCCCCAAGCGCGGGATGGCGCCGCGGCAGCGGATCACCGCCGCCTACCGGGTCACGATCGCGAACGCCAAGCCCCAGGCCGTGTCGGTCGACGTCCGCGAGGCACGCTTCGGCGTGTGGCGGGTGACCGACAGCAGCGTCCCCGCGGAGAAGCTGTCGGCCACGGAGGTGCGGTTTCGCGTGAGCGTGCCGGCCAACGGCGACGCGACTCTCACGTACAGCGTCGAGGCGGAGCCGTGACCGTTCAACTGTTGCACCTCTCCGATCTCCACTTCGGTGGGCTCGCCAACATCGAGCAGATCGAGGCGCTCGAAGCCATGATCCCCGACCTGCGGCCCGACGCGGTGGTGATCACGGGAGACATGTCGCAGCGGGCGCGCCACGGGGAATTCCAGCGGGCGCGGGCCCTGGCGCAGCTCGCGGCCCGGACGGCGCCGGTGCACGTGATGCCGGGAAACCACGACGTCTGCTGGTGGACGCGGCCGCTGATCCCATTCGGGAAGGCGCCGCTGTACGCGAAGTACGCGCGTTATTTCGGCGACGACCTGGCGCCGACGCTCACGATTCCCGGCGCGGTGATCGCGGGTGCCCTCACGTCACACGGCGTCGCGTGGGGCTCGCTCACGCCGCGCCCACGCGACCTCGCCGTGAAGGGCCATCTGCCCAAGCGCGAGGTCGAGCGGGTGCGTGGCGTGTTCGCCGCCGCGCCGCCCGAGCAGGCCCGGGTGCTCGCCCTGCACCACAACGTGCTGCGCGGCGAGATCTCGGGGCGCATGGGGCTCGCTCGCTGGCGCCGGGCGCAGCGCCGCATCGCGGCGTGTGGCGCCGAGGTCGTGCTGTGCGGGCATGACCACCAGGAAGACGCGGAGCTGCTGGACGGCCGGGTGGTCGTCTCGACGGCCGGGACGCTGTGCCGGCGCACTCGCGGGGGCCGTCCCACCAGCTTCAACTTCGTCACGATCGAGCCGACCGCGGTCCACATCACGTTTTTCCGCTGGGACGGCGAGGGCAAGTTTCGGGCGTCGGACACCGCGGCGTTCGCGCGGCCCGGGGCCTCCGCGGCGCCCGCGGCCGCGGCCAGTTAGTCTTGACGCATCCCGACACGACACCACGCGAGTTGAGGCACATATGGCAGCCAAGTTTCAGGGCGTCGACTTCTACGACGTCGACGGCCTGCTCTCCGAAGAGGAGCGGGCCGTGCGCGACACGGTGCGCTCCTGGGTCGACGAGCGACTCATGCCGATCATCGGTGAGCACTACGTCGAGGGTCGTTTCCCCAAACAGCTGATCCCGCAGATGGCCGAGCTCGGGTTGTTCGGCGCCAACCTGCCGGAGGAATACGGGTGCGCCGGGCTCAACAACGTGGCGTACGGCCTGATCATGCAGGAGCTCGAGCGCGGCGACTCCGGCGTGCGCTCGTTCGCATCGGTGCAGGGCGCCCTCGTGATGTATCCGATCTACGCGTTCGGTTCGGACGAGCAGAAGCGGCGCTGGCTGCCCAAGATGGTGTCGGGCGAGGTGATCGGCTGCTTCGGACTCACCGAGCCCGACTACGGCTCGAACCCCGGGGGCATGATCACCGTGGCGAAGGAGACGAAGGACGGCTGGGTGCTGAACGGCGCCAAGATGTGGATCACCAACGGCTCGACCGCGCAGGCGGCGATCGTGTGGGCCAAGACCGGCAAGCTCGACGACGTGAACTCGATCCGCGGGTTCATCGTACCCACGGACATGAAGGGCTTTTCGGCCAAGGACCAGAAGGGGAAGCTGAGCCTGCGCGCCAGCGACACGAGCGAGCTGGTGCTCGAGGACGTGTGCGTGCCGAAGGACGCGCTCCTTCCCAAGTCGTCCGGCCTCAAGTCGCCGCTGATGTGCCTCACGCAGGCGCGCTACGGCATCGCCTGGGGCGCGGTGGGAGCCGCGATGGCGTGCTACGACGAAGCGGTCAGCTACGCCAAGAACCGCCTGATGTTCGGGAGGCCCATCGGCGGCTTTCAGCTGCAGCAGGCGCGGCTCGCGGAGATGCTGACCGAAATCACCAAGGCGCAGCTCTTGTGTCTGCAGCTGGGGCGGCTCAAGGACCAGGGGAAGGCGACGCCGCAGCAGGTGTCCCTCGCCAAGCGCAACAACGTGAACATCGCCACGGACGTGGCGCGCGAGACGCGCCGCCTGCTGGGCGCCAACGGCATCCTGGCGGAGTATCAGGCGATGCGCCACCTCGCCAACCTCGAGTCGGTGTACACGTACGAGGGCACGCACGACGTGCATACGCTCATCTTGGGCCAGGAAATCACGGGGCTGAGTGCGTTCAACTGAACGCGGAACGCGGAACGCGGAACGCGGAACCGAAGGGCGTCCTGCTGTTCCGCGTTCCGGCTTCCGCGTTCCGCGTTCGTTAATCGCCGCGCTGCTACTCGCCCTGCTCCCCCCGCCCGCCAGCGCTCAGCATCCCGATTCTGTTCCCAGCGACACCCTCGCCCCCGTCGTGGTCACCGGTGCTCGGTTGCCCACCACCGGCGAGACCGCCCGGGGCCTGACCGGCCAGAGCGCGGTGCTCGACGCGACCGATCTGGACGCGCGCGGCGTCAGCACGCTGGCCGACGCGCTCGAAATGCTGCCCGGCGTCACGACGTCCGACGAGCTCGGAGCAGCCGCGCAGCTCGACGTCACGCTGCGCGGCTTCCAGGTGTCCCCTACCATCGGGCTGCCCCAGGGCATCACGGTGTACGTGGACGGCGTGCGCGTGAACGAGCCCGACGCGAACGAGGTGAACTTCGATCTCTTGCCGCTCGAGGACGTCGAACGCGTCGAGGTGTCGTACGGCCCGTCCGTGCTGCTGGGGCGCAACTCGCTGGGCGCGGCCGTCAATCTGGTGACGCGGCGGGGCCGCGCCCCCGCCACTCGGGAGATCGAGCTGTCGGGCGGCAGCTACGGCCGCTACGAGGTGAAGGCCAACGCCGGAGACCGGCTCGGCGTCTGGGATTACTACGTCGGCGTGCGCTACGAACACGAGGACGGCTGGCGCCAGGCGACGACGAGTCGCATCGGAACGCTGTTCGCCAAGCTGGGCCTGCTGGCGGGCGGATGGAACGCGACCCTGAGCTACAGTGGCGCCACGAACAAGATCCACCAGGCCGGCAGCCTGCCCGACAACGTGGTCGACACGCGTCCCGACAGCAATTTCACGAGCGGCGACTATTTCGCGCCGCTGGCGCACCAGCTGACGCTCAACGCGCAGCGCGCCGTGGGGAGCGCGCAGCTCTCCGCCAACCTGTTCGGGCGGCGGCTCGACACGGACCAGTTCAACGTGAACGCGGCGCCGCCGGACTCGCGTCAACGGAATCACGAACGCATCGGGGGAGGCGCGGCACAGCTCTCGGGCACGAAGCCGGTGCTGCAACGGCCGCTTCGCTGGTTCGCGGGCCTCGACGGGCAGTACTCTCAAACCGTCGTGGGTCTCTATGCCGTGCGCACGGGTGGGGCGGACTCGCTCAGCGACTCGGTGCGGGCGAACGAGCTGGACCTCGGGGCGTTCGCCGGCGTGAGCTGGGCGGTCGCGCCGGCACTCGAGGCGACCGTCGTCGGACGGTACGACTACATCCGGCTCCCGTACGAGGATCTTCTCGACCCGAGCCAGAGCGGGCTGAACGTGTTCCGGCGGCTCAGCCCGCGGGTCGCCTTGTCGTGGACCCCCGTCGCCGGGCACGAAGTGTACGGCTCCCTGAGCGGCGGCTTCCGCACGCCCGCCCTCGTGGAGATCGCGTGCAGCGACCCGACCGCCGCGTGCCCGCTTCCCTTCGCCCTGGGGCCCGATCCCGCCCTGCGGCCCGTGATCGCCACGACCTACGAGGTGGGTTGGCGGCGTGGCTCCGCGGGGGCCCGGCTCGGCCTCGCGGCGGACGCGTATCTCACGAACGTGCGCGACGACATCTTCTTCGTGGCGCCCACGGCCACGACCGGCTACTTCCAAAACATCGGCGCGACGCGCCGGGCGGGCTGCGAAGCGTCGGCCCGCTGGACGGGGGCGTCGAAGCTCCAGTGGTACGCGAACTACGGCTACACGGCCGCGACCTTCCAGACGTCCGCCGTCCTCGCCACCGGGCGCGCCCCCGGCAACGAGACCGTGGCTCCCGGCGACCGGATCCCGATGATCCCGGCGCACCGCGCGAACGCCGGCGTGTCCGTGCCCGTTGCCGGCGACGGCTGGCGCGTGCGTCTCGACGTGCGCTACGTGGGTCCGCAGTACGTACGCGGCGACGAGGAGAACGTGGAGCGCAGGCTTCCCGACTACGCTGTGGTCGATGCGTCGCTCGACGCCGAGTTAGGCCGCTACCGCGTGCGCATCGCCGTACCGAACGTGCTCGATCGCCGCTATGTGACGTTCGGGACGTTCGCGGCGAACCCCACCGTTGCGGGCGACCCGGTCCAGCGGTTCCTGACGCCGGGTGTGCCGCGCCACGTGCTGCTGAGCCTAAGTACGGACTTCTAAACGTTGCACGACGCCACGACGCTACGTTATACGATGGTTGCCGGATGAGATTCCGTAGGTTTGCTTTCCTGCGCCGAATTGTGTTTCACCACTTGCAACGTAGAACGTGGCGTCGTAGCGTCGCCTCTTATGAAAATAGCCGTGTGTATCAAGCGCGTGCCAGACTCTGAAACGCGCGTGAAGATCGCCTCCGATGGCAAGTCGATCGACGAGGCGGGCGTCAAGTTCATCCTCAATCCGTACGACGAGTTCGCCGTCGAAGAGGCGCTGCGACTGAAGGAGAAGGCCGGCACCGGCGAAGTGGTCGTCGTGGCGCTCGGATCGGTCGCCGCGCAAGAGACCATCCGCACCGCCCTCGCGATGGGAGCCGATCGCGGCGTGCTGCTCCAGTCCCAGGGACTCCCCCCCGACGGCCTGGAAACGGCGAAGGGCCTCGCGGCGGAGCTCAAGGACGCCGGCTTCGACCTGATCCTGTTCGGGAAGATGGCGATCGACGATTACAACCATCAGGTCGGTCCGATGGTGGCCGAGCTGCTCGACCTGCCCTGCGTCACGACCGTCGCTCACCTCGAGATCGCCGGCGGCAGGGGGACGGCGGAGCGCGAGATCGAAGGCGGCGTCGAGGTCGTGGAGTTCCCGCTGCCGGCCGTGCTCACCACCGACAAGGGCTTGAACGAGCCGCGCTATCCCGCGCTCAAAGGGATCATGGCGGCGAAAAAGAAGCCGCTCGAGGTCAAACTCACCGCGCCCGGCCCGGGAGCGCTGGAGATCATCGCGCTCACCCTGCCCCCCGAGCGACAGGCGGGCAAGATCGTGGGCGAGGGCTCCGCGGCCGTTGCCGAGCTGGTGCGGCTGCTGCGCGAGGAGGCGAAGGTCCTGTGAGCAACGTCCTCGCCGTGCTCGAGCAGCGGGACGGCGCCATCCGCAAAGTTTCCCACGAGGTGGTGACCGGCGCCCGGCGCCTGGCGGACGCGCTGGGTGCGAGCGCCGGCGTGGAGGCCCTGGTCCTCGCGGCCGGTACCGTGCGGGGCGCGGACCAGCTGGGCGCGTTTGGCGCGGACAAGGTGATCACGCTGACGCATCCGGGATTCGGCATGTACGCGCCGGAGGGATACGCCCGGGCGATCGTCGACCGTGTGAACGCGGCCAACTTTGGGGCCGTCGTGTTCGCGGCGAGCGCCACGGGAAAGGACCTCGCGCCTCGCGTCGCCGCCCGGCTCGGGCGGCCGCTCGTCCAGGACATCACCGACGTGAGCGTCGCAGGCGGCGCGGTGATCGCGATTCGCCCGGTGTATGCCGGCAAGGCGCTCCTCAAGGTGAGGGTCGTCGGGAGCCCCGCCGTGCTGTCGCTGCGGCCTAATGTGTTCACTCCGGTGCAACGCCCGAAGGCCGGCGCACAGGACAGCGTGCCGGTGGGTGGCTCCGCGGGTCGCGTGGTCGTCACGCAGATCAAGGCGGCGCCCGCGGGCACCCTCGACGTGGCCG
>QHTP01000327.1 GCA_003220855.1 Gemmatimonadota bacterium | reverse complement strand
CCGGCGGAGCGGCGTTCACGTTGATCGCCCCGGTGCCGCGCGTCGTCAGAAACCGCGCGAGACGTCCGACGAGCGAGTCCGTGTAGCCACGCGCGTAGCGCAACTCCCACACGTCCGCCAATGGTCCGTTCCGGTTCCCGGACGATTCGTCACCGAACGGGCGAGGCACGGTGTCCGGGTCGCGCCAGTCGAGCAGCGCATCGACGAGCGAGTCCACAGCCGCGGAGCGGCGCACGACTGCCTCGAGTACCGTGACGAGTGCCGCGCGGTCGGCGAGGTTCAGGTTGAGCTTGACGGATGGATCGTCCAACTCGGCGGTGCACCAGGTGTTGCGGCCGAGGTCCACGGAGTCGAGCCGCCGTACGGACGGATCTTGGGCGTAGCGCGCCTGCAGGATCTCGCCGCACGCCTCCCGTGCCCACGCCGCACGCGCGAGGAGCACCCGGTTGCGCGTGGTCGTGCTCCCCAGACGCGCCACGGCCATCGCGGCGCCGGTGAGCATCGTGATGGCGGTCAGCGTCCACAGGACCGCCAGCAGGGCGAACCCTCGCCGGCTCATGCGCCTAGCGCCGGAGCTTGCGCAACGCCCGGAGAACAAAGTCACGATCGACCAGGGTGCGGGGATGCAAATAGCGTCCCGTACTGTTCAGCGGCCCGATGTAGAAGGTCTTCATGACCCGCCGGTAGTCTCGCGGCGACGTGCGAAAGCGCCCATTCACCAAGAGTGTGTCGAAGCCCCAATCGAACTTCAGAAGGAAGGCGAGACTCTCGGATGAGAGCGACATTTGGGCGGCGGCCGATCCGTCCTCGACGACGCGGAGTCCCCGCTTGAAGTCGAAGGCCAGGACCCGATCGAGGTCGGTCACTTGGAACGTGACCGTCTCGAAGTGGCGGAGCGGGGGGAGCGCCAGGAGAGCCATGATCAGCGCATTGTTCTTGCTCGTGATGCGCGCCACGTACTCCTGGCCCAGGCGGCAGAGCTCTTCCAGAGCCACTGAACTCGTCTTGCGGAACGGTTTCGCCGCGAGGTCATAATCGCGCCGATAGGCGTCGAGAGCCATGGCGTTCTGACGCGCCGGATCGCACCCGATGTCCCACTGATCTCCGGGGTAGAGGACCACCGGCGTGGTGTTGGTCTCCCTCCGAATGAAGTTGTGCGCACGTTCGATCGAGTTAATCGCGTCGTTCATATAGCGATTCTCTTCGTGTGAGAAATAGACGAAACTGGCGAATGGGACCGTGAACGTAGGCCGGAAGGTGGACACTTGAATCTTGACGCGCTCGAGCTTCTCGCGGGCGGACTCCTCCCGCAGCTCCCGGTCAGCGGGGTTTCCAATCCAGTTCGCGTAGCTGAACTGGGTTAGGAGCACGTCCACCGTGCCCGTGTGCCGGACAATGTCGCCCGCAATCGCCTCACCGTCGACCACGCAGTCGTTGGTGTTGAGAATCTTGAGCCCCCGCGTCTCGACCAGAAGCCACGAGTCATAGAACGGGACCTTCCCGCACAGCACGCGAAGCCCCGGAGCGAGCGCGTGCCACCGGTGGTTTCGCAGCTCCTGGACGTTGAAGCCCAAGGCGTCGCAGAAGTCGAGCACTTTATGATCTTTGGTCTCCTGGAACAGAACCGTGATCTTGGCGCGCACTGCCGGGTCGATCGCCTTGAGGACGGGCGGCGCGAAATGATCGGGGTGTTCATGGGAAAACCAGATGTGGGTAATCTCCCGAAAGTCGTCGAGAGAGAACTGCGTCTCTGAGATCAGGTCCCAGCCGTTATTGAACGCGCTCCCGAAGAGCCAGGGGTCCGTGATGAGGCGGACATCACGGGCCGTCAGCACGTACGAGGCATGATTGACCCATCGGATTCTGAGAGGAGTTGGCGTCCGTGTCGCGCTGCGAATGGTGGGACGTGCTTCCAGTGCCGAGGAAACAGACATGTCACACCTCCTTTGGAGTACTGTCTGCTGGGGGTCAAGCGCCCAGCAACGCGAACCCTCGCCGGTTCACCCGCGCTCTTTGATGAGGAAGAGAAGCGTGTCCACCCCACCCCCTGCGTTCGCGATCCGCATCCTCACCGCCACCGGCGCACTGACCGGGCTCACCCATTCACGCACCCAGCGCGACTCCGCCCCGGGCTCGAGCAAGTAGTCGAGCTGTAGATCTGCCACGCTGTCTACGAGGGCGATCGGCGTCCCGGGCGTGACCGCGGCCCGCAGCTGTCCCTGCTTCGCGGTGAGCGTGACCTGGCGGCGCTCGAACCAGCCATCGGACATGAGCAGCCAGGTCGAG
>QHTP01000242.1 GCA_003220855.1 Gemmatimonadota bacterium | reverse complement strand
ATCTTGGCCACGCGCCGCTCGTGCCGCCCGCCCTCGAACGCGGTGTCGAGCCACGTGTGCAGGATTTCCAACCCTTCCTGATCGCTCACGAAGCGCGCGGGCAGCACGAGCACGTTCGCGTCGTTGTGTTTGCGCGCCAGCTCCGCGATCTCCGGGCTCCAGGCCACGGCTGCCCGCACGCGCGGGAACCGGTTCGCCACATAGGCCATCCCGAGCCCCGTGCCGCAGGTCAGTACTGCGCGGCGCACTTTCCCGGTGCTGACGGCCTCCGCCACGGGGCGGCCGTAGTCGGGGAAGTCGTCGGCCGGGTCCATCGATTGCGGGCCCACGTCCACCGGGTCGTAGCCGAGGCGCTTGAGTTCGTCCACGATCTGCCCCTTCAGCTGGAAGCCGGCGTGGTCGGCGCCGACGTAGATCCGCTCGGACACAGTTCAGCCTCGAGGATAGAGACCGCGCGCGACGAGGATCCGCTGGATTTCACTGGTCCCCTCATAGATCTCCGTGACCTTGGCGTCCCGGAATAGCTTTTCCACGGGGAAGTCGCGCATGTAGCCGTACCCGCCGAACAGCTGCACCGCTTGCGTCGTGACCCACATCGCGGTCTCGGACGCGAACAGCTTGGCCATACTCGCCGCGGTGGTGACGTCCTCGCCCCGGTCCCGGCGGGCCCCCGCGACGTGGGCCAACGCGCGCGCCGCCTCCACCCGCGTGGCCATGTCGGCGAGCTTGAACTGCACGGCCTCGAACTCGCGCAGCGGCTGGCCGAACTGCTTGCGCTCGTCGCAGTACGCGACCGCATGCTCGAGCGCCCGCCGCGCGATGCCCACGGCTTGCACCGCGATTCCCAGCCGGCCGGCGTCGAGGCCTTCCATCGCGTATCCAAACCCCGCCCCGTCCT
The DNA here is from genome assembly GCA_003220855.1 of Gemmatimonadota bacterium. GTDB lineage: Bacteria > Gemmatimonadota > Gemmatimonadetes > Gemmatimonadales > GWC2-71-9 > AG41. The sequence goes on along the minus strand of QHTP01000242.1, from coordinate 8,159 downwards.
CGCCCAACAGGTGGTCGGCCGGCAGGCGAACGTCCTCGAGCGCCAGCGCGACCGTGTTCGAGGCGCGCAGGCCCATCTTCTCCTCGGCCTTCCCCGGACGATAACCCGGCGTGTCGGTGGGCACAATGAAGGCGGATATGCCGCGCTCCGTGCGGGCCATCACCATCATCAGGTCGGCCGTGGCGCCGTTCGTCGCCCACGCCTTCGCGCCCGACAGCACCCACCGGTCGCCGTCCCGCACCGCCCGGGTGCGCAGGGCGGCGGCGTCCGATCCGGACTCGGGCTCCGAGAGCGCGAACCCCGCCAGCAGCTCGCCTCGCGCCATGCCCTTGAGGAACCGCTCCTTCTGCGCCGCCATGCCGTGGCGCATGATCATCGTCGTGGGAATCGCGTTGTGGATCGAGAGCGACACGACGATGCTGGAATCGGCCGACGCGATTTCTTCGAGCGCGAGCAGGTACGTGACGGTGTCGAGGCCCATGCCCTCGCACTCCTCGGGCGCGCACATCCCGAGAAACCCCAGCTCCCCGAGCGCGTCGATCACCTCGCGGGCGAAATGGGCGGTGCGATCCCACTCGGCGGCGTACGGCTCGATGCGGGTGCGCGCGAATTCGCGCGCCAGCTCCACGATCTGGCGCTGCGTCTCCGAGAGACCTGCGGGCTCAATCGCGATAGACATAGAAGCCACGTCCGCTCTTGCGGCCGAGCCGCCCCGCCCCGACCATTTTTCGCAACAGCGGCGCCGGACGGTACTTGTCGTCTCCCAAGTCGCGCTGCAGCACCTCGAGGATCGCGAGACACACGTCCAGGCCGATCAGATCGGCGAGCGCGAGCGGTCCCAGCGGATGGTTCATGCCGAGCTTCATCACCGTGTCGACCGCCTCGGGCGTCGCCACGCCTTCCATCACGCAGAACACCGCCTCGTTGATCATCGGCATGAGGACGCGGTTCGCGACGAACCCGGGCGCATCGTTTACCTCGACGGCCATCTTACCCAGCGCCTTCGCGACCTCCAGCACCTTCACAACGGTCTCATCCGACGTCTCGAGCCCGCGGATCACCTCCACGAGCTGCATCACCGGGACGGGATTCATGAAGTGCATCCCGATCACCCGGGCGGGCCGCCGGGTCTGGGCGGCGATCGTCGTGATCGAGATCGAGGAGGTGTTGGTGGCGAGGATCGCCGCCGCCGGCGCCACCCGGTCGAGGTCGCGGAAGATCCTGAATTTGACCTCGCGCTGCTCGGTCGCGGCTTCCACCACGAGCTCCGCATCCGCCGCGGCGTCGAGGCTCGAGGCCGTCCGAATGCGCCCGAGCGCGGCGTCGCGCTGCTCGGTCGTGAGCGTCCCCTTTTTCACCTGACGCTCCAGGTTCGCCCGGATGATCCCGAGCACTCGCTCGAGCAGGCCGGGCGCCACGTCGATCAGCGCGGTGTCCCACCCGTGCTGGGCGAACACGTGGGCGATGCCGTTGCCCATGGTCCCCGCTCCCACCACCGCCACCCGGCTCACGACGCGGCCTCGGCGCCGCGCGCCCGCCGGCTCCACGCGACCAGGCCCGCCGTCCCGGCGAGCGTGACCAGCGTCGCGACGATGCCGCCCTCCGGTCCGAATGCCCCACCGTCGATCCACTGGTGCGGGCCGGGACGATACTCGAGTGCCGGCAGGGGGAACGCATAGCCGCTCACCGGCGCGGCGAACCCGAGCGCCAGGGTGGCGTTCCACCCGAAATGCGCGCCCCAGGCGAGCGGCATCGCGCCGGGTGAGAAGAACGCGGCGGCGAGCCACACGCCCGCGAGCCCGACGTTGACGGTGGAAAACGCCGTGGCGTTGGGGTTGCCGAGGTGCGCCAGCGCGAATCCCAGCCCCACGATCGCGGTCGCGGGCCCCGTGCCGACCGCGTCGGCGAGCCGCCGCAGGGGGTACCCGCGAAACATCAGCTCCTCGGTCAGGGCCGCCAGCAGAAATCCCACGCCCAGGGGGACCGCGGCGGTGGTCCACGTCCAGCCGATGGCCGCCCACGCGCCGCGCGCCGTCACCGCGGCCCGCCCACCCGCCACCGCGAGCACCACGGCGGTCGCGGCCATGACCGCGCCAGCGCCGATGCCGAGCAGCAGCCCGCGGGGGACGCCGGTACGCGGGCGCCAGCCCAGCGCCTCCCACGACCGGTGATCGAGCACGCGGCCCACGATCCAGGTGGCGAGACCGAAGCCCAGCACCGTCGCGACCGAGCTCCACGCGAGCCACCAGCGAGGGTCCGGGTGCAGCGGCACCTTGGTCACGCCGTAGCTCGCCGCCGCGCCCAGAACGGTGAACGCCACGATCCAGGCGACGGCGACGGCGGGGCCTCGCGCCCGGCGCGCAAACGAAACGCGCGCCGTCATAGGCGCGCGCGGAGCGGACTCACGGTTGGCTTCAGAACCAGGACGGCGATCACGACTTTCACGAGGTCGCCGATCACGAAGGGCAGCGTACCGAGTCGCAGCGCGCCGCTCGCGCTGCCGGTGAGAATCAGCAGCTGGGCCAGGCCGCCGAGGTGAATCAGCACCAGGCCGGTGAAGACGGCGACGGACAGCCGGGCCACCCCGGGCTTGCGCGCGGGGTCAGTAGCACCCACGAGGCGACCGACGGCGAACGCGGCGACGGGGTAGGCGAGCAGGTACCCGCCGGTGGGCCCGAGCAGCCGGGCGATGCCCGGGAGGCCGTACGGCGTGAACACGGGGAGGCCGGCGGCACCGAGCGCGAGATACAGAATGAGCGAGGCGGCGCCGAGCCCCGCCCCGAGCCACGCGCCCACCAGCAGCACGGCCAGCGGCTGCAGGGTCATCGGGACGGGAGTGCCGGGGAGCGGGATCGCGATCTGGGCCGCGATCGCGACCAGCGCGGCGCCGAGCGCGACGACCAAGGCACGTCGAGCGGTGAGCGATGGAGCGGACACCACGGCGGTTTGAGCCTGCATCAGAGCATCTCCACGCTGAGGGCCACGGCATTGCCGCCCCCGAGACACAGGGTGGCGAGTCCGGTCGTCTGCTTCCGGTCCTGCAAGGCATAGAGCAGCGTCGTGAGTACGCGGGCCCCCGAAGCGCCGATCGGATGCCCGAGCGCGATGGCACCACCGTTCACGTTCACGCGTTCCCAGTCCCAGCCGAGGGCGCGGCCGTCGGCCAGGGCCTGCACGGCGAACGCCTCGTTCGCCTCGATCAGCGCGTAGTCGTCGATGGTCGTTTTGGCTTTCGCCATGAGGTTCTGGACCGCGACGATGGGCGCGAAGAAGAGATCCTTGGGCTCGCCGCCGCCCGTGGCGTAGGCGGTGATGCGCGCCAGCGCCTTGAGCCCGTGCGCCCGCGCGAACGCGAGCGACGCGACGACGAGCGCGCTCGCGCCGTCGTTCAAGCCCGGCGCGTTGCCCGCCGTCACGCTGCCGCCCGGCTGGAACGATGGTTTCAGCGCGGCGAGCGCTTCGAGCGACGTGTCCTTGCGGGGGCCCTCGTCCTTGTCGACCAGCGTCGATCCGCCCTTCCCCGGGACCTGGACGGGCACGATTTCCGCCTTGAACCGGCACGCCGCCATGGCGGCTGCGGCCTTCTCGTGACTGGCGAGGGCGAACCGGTCCTGATCCACACGCGATACGCCTGCCTTCGTGGCGGTGTACTCGGCGAGGCTGCCCATGTGGACGTTCGAGAACGAGTCCCACAAACCATCGCGGATCAGTCCGTCCACCAGCTCGCGGTTCCCCAGCTTGATCCCGCCGCGCATGCCGTACACGTAGTGCGGCGCGTTGGACATCGACTCCATGCCGCCGGCGACCACGCATTGCGCGTCGGCTGCTTTAATCGCCTGCGCGGCGAGCATCACGGCCTTGAGACCGGAGCCGCAGACTTTGTTGATGGTGACGGCGGGCACGGTCCCGGGGAGCCCGGCGTGGATCGCTGCTTGGCGCGCCGGCGCCTGACCCACGCCGCCCTGGAGCACGTTGCCCATGATCACTTCTTCCACGGCCGCGGGGTCGACGCCGGCCCGGCGCACCGCCTCGCGGATCACGAGGGCGCCCAGTTGCGGAGCGGGAAGCGCCGACAGGCCGCCCAGGTACTTGCCGATGGGCGTGCGGCAGGCGCTCAGGATGACCGGGGTGGTGTGATCGCTAGTGCTCATCAAGTCTCAAACTAACGGTGTCAAACTCCGGGTGCGAACTTCTTCGGTCAGTTTCGCTACGAATTCGTCTATCGGAACCACCACCTGCTTCTTTCCCTCGCCGCGGGCGCGCACCGCGGCGCACCCAGATTCGGCTTCGCGCTGCCCGACCACGGCCATGTAGGGCACCTTGTGCAGCTCCGCGTCGCGGATGCGGTAGTTCAGGGTATCGCTGCGCTCGTCCACGGACGAGCGGATCCCCGCCGCCCGCAGCCGATCGTGCAAAGTGCGGGCCGCGGGCGCCTGGGCGGCCGAGATGGGGAGCACCTTCACCTGCTCGGGCGCGAGCCACAGCGGAAACGCTCCCGCGAAATGCTCGATCAGGAATCCCACGAACCGCTCCAACGTGCCGTAGATCGCCCGGTGGATCATGACCGGCCGGTGCGGCCGGTTATCCTCGCCCGTGTACTCGAGCCCGAAGCGCTCGGGCTGCTCGAAATCGAGCTGGATGGTGGCGCCCTGCCACTCGCGACCGATGGCGTCGTTGAACTTGATGTCGATCTTCGGTCCGTAGAACGCCCCGCCGCCTTGATCGACACGGTAGGTGGCGCCGCGGTGTGTGAGCGCCTGCTCGAGCGCGCGCTCCGCCTGGTCCCAGGTCGCGTCGGTGCCGAGCTTCTTGGCGGGCCGCGTCGCGAGATCGAGCCGATACGAGAGCCCGAACGTCTTCCCCAGCACCAGCTCGACGATGTCGAGCAGCTGGAAGATCTCCTGCTCGATCTGATCCTCGCGCAAGAAGAGATGCGCGTCGTCCATCGAGAGGCCACGCACGCGCAGCATGCCGTGCAGCGTCCCCGAGCGCTCGTTGCGGTACACGTTGGCGATCTCGGCGAGCCGGATCGGCAGGTCGCGGTAGCTGCGCTGCTGCGACGCGTAGATGAGGATGTGCATCGGGCAGTTCATCGGCTTCACCCGATAGCGCACGCCCTCGGCCTCGCCCTCGCCCGCCGCCATCGCGGGGAACTGGTTCTCGGCGTACAGCGGCAGATGCCCGGAGCGCAGGAACAGCTCCTCGCGGGTCACGTTGGGGGTGTACACCAGCTGATAGCCGCGGTCCAAAATCACGTCTTCGATGAAGCGGCGCAGCTGGAAGTTGAGCATCGCCCCCTTGGGGTGCCACAAGATCAGTCCCGGGCCCACGTCCTCCTGAATCGAAAACAGATCGAGCTGCTTCCCCAGCACGCGATGATCGCGCTTCTTGGCCTCGTCGAGCCGCCGCAGGTAGCCGTCGAGCTCGTCCTTGGTGAACCAGGCCGTGCCGTAGATGCGCTGCAGCATCTGGCGGCGCTCGTCGCCCCGCCAGTAGGCGCCGGCCGCGTGCAACAGCTTGAAGTGCTTGATCCGCCCCGTGCTGGGCACGTGGGGCCCGCGGCACAGGTCCACGAACGGCCCGTCGGTGTAGACGGAGATCACCTCGTCCGGTCCGAGGTCCTCGATTCGCTCGAGCTTCAACGGGTCTTCTTTGAAGCGGGTCTTGGCTTCCGCGCGGGAGACTTCTTCTCGCACGAACGGGTAATCCGCCTTCACAACCTCCACCATCTTCTTTTCGATCGCCTCCAAATCCTCCGGCCCAAAGGGCCGTGGCACCTCGAAGTCGTAGTAGAACCCGTCCTCGATCGGCGGCCCGAACCCGATCTTGGCGTGCGGGAAGAGCTGGCGCACCGCGGTCGCGAGGACGTGGGCCGACGAGTGACGCAGCACCTCGAGGGCCTGCGGATCCTTGTCCGTGAGGATCACGACCTTCGCCCCGTCGGGCAGGGGGCGCGCCAAGTCCCAGGCGTTGCCGTTCACCCGGACAGCGAGCGCCGCCTTGGCGAGCCCCGGCCCGATCGCCTTGGCGAGATCGGCTCCGCTGGAGCCCGGGGGAAGGCGTTTCTCGCTCCCGTCGGGGAGCGTGACCCGGATTTCGGCGGCGACCATCGGGGTCAGGGAGCCGGTTGAGCGGCGGCGGGGCCGGCCGGACTGGTGAGCGGCGGCAGCCGGCGCCCGTCGCGGAAGTAGAGCGCGACGGCGAAGACGATCACCCCCGCGATCGCGATCCACCGGGCGAGGCGGCTCACGGGGAGCTGCAGAGTTTCGTCGGCCATGGGACGGTATTCTAGCAGGATGGGGGAGGACCGGGGAGGTTCGGGAGGTTAGGGGAGGTTGGCCCACTCGCGTCTCAACCTCCTCTAAGCTCCCGAACCTCCTCCAACCTCCTCCGTCCTGTCTATTATAAAGGAATGCCGCAGCCCCGCTTCGAGCTTCCACCCCAGTACGATCCCCACGCTGTCGAGCGCCCGTTGTACCAGCGCTGGCTCGACCGCGGCGTGTTCACGGCCCGGGTGGACTCTCGCAAGCAGCCGTACGTGATCGTGATCCCGCCGCCCAACGTGACCGCGATCCTGCACGTGGGACACGGCCTCAACGACGTCATTCAGGACGTGGTGATCCGGTTCGAGCGGATGCGCGGGCGTGAAGCGGAGTGGCTCCCCGGCACCGATCACGCCGGGATCGCGACGCAGAACGTGGTGGAGCGCTTGCTCGCGGACGAGGGCAAGACGCGCTTCGACCTGGGGCGCGACAAGTTCGTCGAGCGGGTGTGGGCGTTCGTGCGGGAGACGGGGAACGCCATCCTCGAGCAGCTCAAGGTCATCGGCTGCTCGTGCGACTGGAGCCGCACCCGCTTCACGCTCGACGAGGGGTACTCGCGCGCCGTGCGCGAGGTGTTCGTGCGCCTGTGGGAAGAGGGGCTCATCTACCGCGGCCACCGCGTGATCCATTGGTGTCCGCACTGCCTCACGGCGTTGTCGGACGAGGAAGCCGAATCGAAAGACACGGACGGCAAGCTCTACTACATCCGTTACCCCGTGGACGGGGGCCCGAGTCCCTTCCTCACGGTCGCCACCACGCGCCCCGAGACGTTGCTCGGGGATACGGCCGTGGCGGTCAACCCCACGGACGCCCGCCATGCCGGGTTCGTGGGAAAGGTGGCCCAACTCCCGATTGCGGATATCCCGATTCCGATCGTGGCGGACGCGGCAGTCGACCCCGCGTTTGGAACGGGGTTCGTGAAAGTGACCCCCGCGCACGACGCGACCGACTTCGAAATCGGGCTGCGGCACAAGCTGGAGATGCCGCTGGTGATGACCGAGGACGGACGCATGGAGCACGCGACGCGCGTGCCGAAGCCGCTCGCCGACCTCGACCGGTTCGAGGCGCGCCAGCGGATCGTGGACATGCTCAAAGAGCGGGGCCTGCTCGAGAAGATCGAGCCGCACCGCCACGCGCTGCGGCGCTGTTACCGCTGCGACACGATCGTCGAGCCCCGCTTGAGCGATCAATGGTTCGTGAAGATGCAGCCGCTCGCCGAGCCGGTGCTGGCGGCCTATCGACAGGCGACGTTCCGGATCGTGCCGGAGCGTTGGCACGCGACGTTCGAGCACTGGATGGAGAACATCCGCGACTGGAACATCTCCCGCCAGCTGTGGTGGGGACATCGCATCCCGGTGTTCCGGTGCACGCCGTGCGGCCACCAGTGGGCCGACCGCAAGGACCCTGCGCGCTGCCCCAAGTGCGGCGGCCCGGTCGAGCAGGACCCCGACGTGCTCGACACCTGGTTCTCGTCGTGGCTGTGGCCGTTCGCGACCTTCGGCTGGCCCGACCGCACCCCCGACCTGGCCCGGTTCTATCCCGGACACACGCTGGTCACAGCGCCGGAGATTCTCTTCTTCTGGGTAGCCCGCATGCTGATGGCGGGCTACCACTTCATGGATCGGCGGCTGCCGTTCACGACCGTGTACCTGCACGGCACGGTGCGCGACACCCAGCATCGCAAGATGTCCAAGTCGCTCGGCAACGGCATCGACCCGCTCGACGTGGTGCGGCTGTATGGCGCGGACGCGCTGCGCTGGACTCTGATCGCGGGCAGCTCGCTCGGCGCCGACGTGATCCTCGACCCGAACGACCTCGAGACGACGTTCGCCCCCG
>QHTP01000331.1 GCA_003220855.1 Gemmatimonadota bacterium | reverse complement strand
CCAGTCCCCTGACCCCCGAAACTGTGATCCAGCCGACAGCCCGGATCCCGCGCCCCGCGCCACACTGAGCGAGCGCCCCGCAGGGTTTGCCGCTTCGCTGTTACCATCCGCCCTGGAGGGCGACCATGCCGCAGAGCGAACAATGGGCCCGCACCCGGGTCCGCACCTGCCGCGACCTGAGGCGCGGCGCGTGGTACCGCGTGACGCGCGCGACCCCCGTCGAGGGCGTGCTGGAAGTGAACCGCCGTCAGGTCACCGTCCCGCGCAGCTTCCTGCAGATCCTCCCGTTTCGCCCGCAGCTCTGGTCCGTGGTCCCGCGCGTCCCCAACGCGCCGCAGCCGCCCCTCTCGTGGGGACCGAGCTACGGCGTGTGCCCGCAGTGCAGCGCACGGGCGCCTCTGGGCCAACACGCGCTCAAAGTCTCGTGCCCGCGCTGCAACGGGCTGTTCCCCGTCGCCTGGGAGGACTCCGGGTGGTGTGCGTTCGAGATGTCGCGGGAAATAACGGCGGTCAGTCCGAAGCGCTGAGGCGGTGACTGGAGGATGAGCGCCGGCGGCGCTCCGGGCTCCCGCGGCGGTCCCCTCCGGAACGCCGCGACACGTTCGTTCGGCGCTCGATACCGCTGCGCCGATCGACCGCAACCGAGACCGCACTCCGACGACGCTCCCGCACGATGCGCCGACCGAGGCTTTGCCGCCGGTCGACGAGACGCCGACGCTGCATAACGGGAATGGTTCCTCGCAGTTACGAAATCGTCTCTGGACGCTTGCAAATCGTGTGCTCCCCGTCTCATGCGGCGTGGTCGCCCGCCAGTGATCACGAATGACCACGAAGTGGCGCGGGGCCGCAACAGTTCTCGACTCGTAGACACAACCAGTCGGCCGCGAACCGCTGCACCAGCCGCCGGGCCGTGCTACGATTGAGTGCGTCATGCGACCGCCTCATCTCGTGCTCAGGCTCTGCCTGGCGCTCTTTCCCGCTGCCGGGCATGCCCAAACCCCCGGACCCCAAAGGATCGGCCTTGCCCTGAGTGGGGGCGCGGCGCGGGGCCTCGCGCACATCGGCGTGTTGAAAGTGCTCGAGCGGGCGGGCATTCCCGTGGATGTGATCGCTGGTACGAGCATGGGGAGCGTGGTGGGCGGCCTGTACGCCGTGGGCTACAGCGCGGCCCAACTCGACACGATCGTGCGCGGGCAGGACTGGTTTCGCCTGCTCACTGATCCCGTGGACCGGCGCGACCTGCCCATCGATCGCAAAGTCGCCGCGGATCGCCTCATGCTCACGCTGCCGATCTATCGGGGTGGCGTCCAGCTCCCGAAGAGCGTCGTGCCGGGCCAGCGCATCTGGGAGCTCTTGACCCGGCTCACCTGGTCGGCGCATGGCGTCCACGATTTCCGGCGGCTTCCTATCCCGTTCGCGGCCGTCGCCACCGACCTGGAGACCGGCCGGGCGGTGGTGCTCGACCACGGCTTTCTGCCGGACGCGATCCGCGCCAGCATGGCGCTGCCGAGCGTGTTCGCTCCCGTCGAGCTGGGGGGTGCCGTATTGATCGACGGCGGTGTGGTGCGCAACCTGCCGGCGCAGGACGCGCGCGCCCTGGGCGCGGACGTGCTGATCTGCAGCGACGTGACCGACCCGCTCGAGCCGCGCGACTCGATCGTGTCGTTGGTGGATGTGCTGGCGCAGGCGGTGTCGTTCCGCGTGTGGGACTCGGAGCGCGCCGAGCGCGGCGCGTGCGACGTGCTCATCGTGCCGGACGTGCGGGCGTTCACGAGCTTCGGGTTCGGGCGCGCCGCGGAGCTGATGGCCCGGGGCGAGGCGGCGGCGCTGGCCGCGCTGCCCGAGATCGAGGCCAAGGTGGGGCGCCGCAGGGTGGAGCCTCGGGCCCCGGCCCCCGGGGCACCCGACTCCGTCCTTGTGACGGCGGTGCGATTCGACATCTCCGGAGCAGGGACCCCGGCGCCAGCGTTTCTGGCCCACGCGTTCGGGCTGCACCCGCCCGCCTGGGTTTCGCTGCGGGAACTGGGCGCGCGCATCGAGCGGCTCTACGCCACCGGGCTGTTCGCCAACGTGCGGCTGCGCTACGACAGCCGCTACAAGGCCTCGGTGCTGCTCACAGGCGCGCGCGGTGGGGTGGAGCTGGACGCCCGGCTGGGCCAACAGATCCGCGTGGGGCTCGGCGCCGCGCAGGCCCTGGGGGACGCGCAGAGCGTCTCACTCGGCGCGCGCCTCGCGTACGCGCACGAGCCGGTGGACCTGTTCCAGGACGGTCGCCGCGTGGCCGAAGCGCGGGTGGATCTGGGCGCGATCAGCGCGTCGGTGTATCGTCGACTGGGCAGGATGGCGGGCGCCGCGCTGCGGGTGAAGGCCGAACACGCGCGTTGGGCGGAGGAAGTCGCGGCAGTGGACTCCGCGCCGATCAATCGCACGTTCGTCACGGTGACGGGCGTGGCAGACGTGGATACCTACGACAGCGGTGTGTTTCCCAGCCGGGGGGTGCGCCTGCGGGCGGTGTCGGAGTGGAGCGGCGCGTTCTCGCACCAGCTCGGCGACGCGCGGGGGTACTTGCCGCTCGGGCGCCGGCTCTCGCTCTGGGCGGGCGCGACGCTCGGCGCCTCGGGCGGCACGCCGCCGCCCCACTACCTGTTTTTCCTGGGCGGCGCCAACGGCTATTACCTCTTTCCCGACCGTGCCATCGCCTTCGCGGGACTGCATGTGCAGGAGCGGCGCGGCCGCCACGTGCAGAAGGCGGAGCTCGGCGCCCAGTGGCAGGTCTCCGTCGCTCCCGACCTGTTCGCCCGCGTGCGCTGGAACGCGGGCACGGTGCTCGACCGCTGGACCTTCGAGCCCGCTGGCTGGGTGAACGGCGTCGGCGTCGAGCTGGGCGCCAGGACGGTCGCCGGCCGCGTCAGCCTGAGCGTGTCCGGCGCTGGTGGCTCGACGCCGATCGTCGAGCTCGACCTCGGCTATCCCTTCTGAACTATCCCTTCTGAATCAGGTCGGGCGCGGCCAGCACCTGGGTCTCGGCGTCCACGCGCACGTGGATGCTGCCGTTCACCGAGATGTGTGCATTCACGACATCGTAGATCCCCACCGCGGGGACCTGCAGACCCTCCAGCGTGACGTCGCTGGCGAGCGGGCGCTCGTCGCCCCGCTGCATCAGCTGTCGCACACGGATCGAGCCCATGTTGCAGAACATGAGCTGTGCCTCGCCCGTGGCCGCGAGCACCGCGACCCTCACGCCGGGCAGGTCCACCCGGGCTTCCTCGCCGTGCGAGACCTTGGCTTCCTCCAGTCGCTCCCGCAGGCGGAACGACTGCGACTGCGCTGTGATGCGGGCTTCCATAAGCCACCTCCTGTTGAAACGGGTCCTACCGCCGAGGGCGTACCGGAGTTCCGTGCACGCGGCGTGCCGCCAGGGCGACGCTGCAACCGTACCGTTGCACCGGGGTATCCTGTTACGTTGTTGAACTTGACCTCCGAAGCCGCATGAGCACTCGGCCGCGCCTCACGCGCCCGCCACGCGTCCTCATCGCCAGCGATCAGAATCACGCCCTCTGGGACGTCCAGGGCACGCTCGGGCGACAGGGATACTCGGTGCTGCGCGTGTTCGCCGGCACCGCCGTGGTGGCGCGCGCGCGCGCGGCGTGTCCCGACGTGATTCTGCTGGACGCCAAGCTCGCCGACTCGGAGAGCCTCGACCTGAGCCGCCTGCTGCGCGCCGATCCCCTGATCGGCGCGAGCACCCCGATCCTGCTGCTGGTGCACGACCGCCCCACGCGGGAGGACCATCTCAGCGCGCTGCGCGCCGGCGTGTGGGAGCTGCTGCGCCAGCCGGTGGATACGGGCGCCCTGCTCGGCAAGCTCGAGTCCTACCTCGCCGCCAAGCTCGAGATCGAGCGGGCGCCCAAGCGCAGCCTGGTCGACGAGCTGACGGGCTTGTACACGCGTCGCGGGCTGGCGCACCGCGCCTCGGAGCTGATGCTCCAGACCGCGCACCACAACACGTCGGTGGCGTGCGTAGTCGTCGCGCCCGAGGTGCGGGGCGAGTCGGATGCGGGGGTGCTGCGCGACGTCGCTCGGCTGGTGCGGGCGACCGCGCGCCACTCGGACGCGGTGGGGCGCGTGGGGCCCAGCGAGTTCGCCGTGGTCGCCCCCGGGGCGAACCGCGTCGGGGCGCGCCGGCTGGCGCAGCGGCTGCAGGGCGCGGCGCACGCGAGCGGCAACGGCGGCCAGGAAGCGGGGGAAGCGGGCGAGGTGGCGGTCGGGCTGCGAGCCGGCTACGACGCGCTGCGCCAGCTGCGTACGGAGCCCATCGAGCCGCGCCGGCTACTGGGGCGCGCCGCGCGGGCGCTGGAGATGGCGCGGGCCGAGGGGAAGTGGCTGCGCCAGGGCGCTACGGCTCGAGCACCATGAGGGCGAACGTGCCCGGGACGATCGGGGGGCGCGGCCGCGGCTGACCGGCGGCGGCTGCGGGGGTGGGCCCGAACTCGGCGGTCACGAGATAGACGCGGTGGCTGCGCTCGTCCAGCGCCATGGTGCGCGCCCCCTGCCGCGTCGGGACGTTCGCGACCACGTGGAACGCGTCTGGCCCATCCTCGCGCACGACCGTCAACGTCCCGTCGCCGTTGGACGCGAACGCGAGCCCGGTGCCGGGATCGAACGCGGCGGCGTCCACGCCCCCGCCGATCGGCAGCGTCGTGATCAGCTTGCCCGCCGT
>QHTP01000330.1 GCA_003220855.1 Gemmatimonadota bacterium | reverse complement strand
GCCAAACGGATCGCCGAGGGCCCCAAGCGCGGGGTCTCGGCCGATCAGCTGCCGCTGCTGCGTGCCGAGCTGCTCGACGAGGTGGAGCAGGTGCGCCAGCAGGTGGGCGACATCGCCGAGCGCCTGGACTTCGCCGAGCGCCTGCTCGCGAAGAATCGTGAAAGCGAGCGGCTGGCGCCGCCGCGCGGCTCATGAACCCCGAAGCGGTGGCGGTCCTGATCCCCATCGTCCTGTTCGGCGGCTTTTTCAGCTGGCTGATCGTCCGGACCTTGAGCAAGGCATACACCGCCAAGTTGCAGGCGGGGGGCGAGGCGGGCCCTGCGCTCGAGGCGAAGCAGGAGGAACTGGCGACGGGGCTGGACGAGCTGCGCCGGGAGGTGGCGGAACTCGCGGAGCGGGTGGATTTTGCGGAGCGATTGCTGGCCAAGGGGCGGGACGGTGAGGCGGGGAAGCTGGGTGCAGGGGAACGGCGTACGGGGTCTACCTGATGCAATTTCCGCTGCCACCGGGGGTGCCCGACCTTAACTACGTGATCCACCAGCTGACGCCGTTCGTCGCGATGATTCTCGTGTTCGTGGGCGTACGGTGGGTGTTCCGCTCACCGGTGGGTGAAGCGCTGGCCGAGCGCATCCGGCACCGTTCGCACACGCGCTGGGCCCCGCTAGGTGAGGACCCGCAGCGGGTGGCCGCGCTGGAGGAGCAGGTGTCGCAGCTCCAGGGGCAGATCGCCGAGCTGGCCGAGCGCTTAGATTTCGCTGAGCGCATGCTGGCCGAGCGGCGGGAGCGCAAGTTGGGCGCGGGACAGTGACGCCCCGCCAGCACACCGAGGGTTCTCATGGGAATTTTTGACCGTCTCTCGACGCTGATCCGGTCGAACATCAACGACCTGATCAACCGCGCCGAGGATCCGGAAAAGATGCTGAACCAGCTGATCGTCGACATGCGCAGTCAGCTGGCGAAGGCGAAGCAGCAGGTGGCCGCGGCCATCGCCGACGAAAAGCGCCTAGCGGCGCAGGTGGACACGGAAAAGAAGAGCGCGGAGGACTGGGAGCGCCGGGCGGTGCTCGCGGTGCAGGAGGGGCGCGACGACCTGGCCAAGCAGGCGCTGCTGCGGCACAACGAGCACGCGCAGGGCGCGGTGCAGCTGCACGAGACGTGGATCAAGCATCGCGAGGAAACCGAAAAGCTCAAGCTCTCGTTGCGCCAGCTGAACGACCGCATCGAGGAGGCGAAGCGCAGGAAGAACATCCTGATCGCTCGTCAGAAGCGCGCCGAGGCTCACAAGCGCATTCAGGAGACCATGTCGTCGATTGGCGATAAGAGCGTGTTCGAGACGTTTGAGCGGATGTCCGAGCAGATCGAGCACGAGGAGCGCAAGCTGATCGCGGCGGCCGAAGTGAACGAGGACCTGTCGGGCGATACGCTCGTGAAGCAGTTCCAGAGCCTGGAAGTGAAGGCGGACGCCGACGAGCAGCTGCTCGACCTGAAGCGCAAGCTGGGGCTGCTGCCCGCCGCCTCGTCCGGTGAATCCAAGCAGTTGGGGAAGGGAGCGGCGGACGCCGAGCTCGTCGAGGACGACGACGCCCACCCCTCCTGAGCACCAGTCTCGGTTGTCGGGCGCCACGTTCGTGGCGCTCTTCGTTGCCGCCCTGGCCATCTGGTTCGTCGTCCGGGTGGTCGAAGTGCTGCTGCTCGTCTTCATTGCCGTCCTGTGCGCCGTCTACCTCTCGGGCGTCACCGATGTGCTCGAGCGGCGCTTCCGGCTGGCGCGCTGGCTCGGCCTCGCCATCGCCGTCGTCGCCACGCTCGCAGTCGTGGTGGGCATCGGCGCCATCATCGTGCCGCCCGTCCTGGAGCAGACGCAGGCCCTGATCTCCGGGCTGCCCCAAACGCTCACCAACATCCAGAACGTGATCGCCGGCTGGGCGCGCGAGTACCCCGTGCTGCGCGACACGGAGCTGGCCAATCCTTCATCGGGACTGGTCGCCGGCCTGATCATCGACGCGACCACCTTCCTGAAGGGATCCATCCTGCCCTACGTCACGGCCGGCGGAAAGCTCTTCATCGAGGGCGCCAGCGTGGTGGTCATGGCCCTCTATCTGGCCGTCCAGCCGCGGCTGTACCGGAACGGCATTCTGGCGCTGGTCCCCCCCCGCTACCGGTCCGTCGGGGCCCGGGTTCTGGACGATGTGGGCGCCACGCTGCGCGCCTGGATCGTCGGCCAGCTCCTGGCCATGCTGGTCTTGGGCCTGCTCACCGCCATCGGCCTGTGGGCGCTGGGGGTGCCGTACTGGCTCGCCTTCGGGATCTTCACGGGGCTCGTCGCCGTCGTGCCGTTCTTCGGCACCCTCGTCTCGACGCTCTTGCCGGCGTTGTTCGTTGTGAGCACCGGCGATTGGGTCAAGGTGCTCGCGGTGATCCTGCTCGGCGTGGCGGTGCACGTCGTCGAGGCCAATGTCGTCGTGCCCCGGATCATGGAGCGGCGCTTGGCCCTGCCGCCGGTCCTCACGATCGCGAGCGTGCTGACCATGGGTACGCTGATCGGCCTCGTGGGCCTGGTGGTCGCCGTGCCAGTGCTC
>QHTP01000342.1 GCA_003220855.1 Gemmatimonadota bacterium | reverse complement strand
CTGAACCCCATTCAGGTGCGCTACCGGGCTGCGCTACGTCCCGTCAAGCCGGCAACACAATCTAGCCTCCATCCTGATGAAGGCGAAGGGCCGTAACCTCACAGCCCTTGATGGTCTTGCTCGCCTCGTCCCGGGTCACCGCGCTGCGCCGGAAGTAGGACTCGTTCGCTAGATGCACCCGGGTACCATCAAAGTGGCGTGCAGTGAATGTGGTGGTCTCGGCGACAGTGGCCGTCCACCGTGATGGGGACGGTGCACGGACCCGGGATGTATTCCAGGGCCACGACCCCTAACGCAAATTGGGAAACCTCAGCCGGCCGGACTTCATCAAGCAGAACGCCGCCGACCCCGCCGCCCTGACGCGGAGTGAGCGCGATCACAGGGGCGGCGGTCGCGCGTCCGGCGCCGGTGTGACCCGCCTCCACCGACTCGACTCTTTACCGCGGGTCGCAGTCGGGAGGGAATACGGCCGACCAGGAGCGCTCTCTCGGGGTCTACTGGGCGCGCCTCACGCTCGATGGGGACTACTCCATACGGCGGGGCGCATGGTATCGGGTGACCCAGTTTGCCAAAGAGAATATCATCCTCGAAGTGCTGGGCACGTACGTCACGGTGCCGCGCAAGGCGGTGGAGCTGGTCGGCACGCCGCCGCGCCGCTGGACGGTGGTCCCGCGCCCTCCGGGGTACACGTGGCTGCCCGAGAGCTGGGGCCAGCACTATGGCGTGTGTCCAGGCTGTCACCACCGCGCGCCGCTGCTCACCATTCCGCAGCTGCTACGCTGTCCCCGCTGCAGCGAAGCGTTTCCAGTCGCGTGGGATGAATCGTACCTACGCAAGTGAGGGAAAGGAGAAACGAGCGGCTCGTCGATACGGGCCCGGCCCCAGCGGCTGTCGTCCCCATGGTGCCCGCGAAGCGCTGTGGCTCTAATCGCTCCAGGGGCAAGTCCCATTGGCGAGCGCGACGTTCCCCCTCAGCAAATGGTAGACATACGCGCCAAGGCAGAACTTGCCGAAGAGGAGCGCGGCGAAGGCCACGGCGAGCAGCCCCTGGAAGACGTAGGACGCCGTCCTCCACCCCTCGAGCAGGGTCAGCCCCGCGGCCAGCATGAACACCGCCGCCATGCCCTGGGCGAATCGCCGGGGCCCCGGTGCCTTGATGAGCGGCGGCCGCCCGCGCGGCCGCGCGAGAAACCGATTGTAGAGGTTCTCGAACGGATTCGCCGCGGGCACGAGCACGTTGAGCCACAGGATGCCTGAAAAGAGCAGGAAGATCGCCGCTGACTGGGTGAGGATTGCCGCGAGCATCATCGATCCCACGATCGTGGGCTGGAACAGCAAGCCTTTGAACCGCAGGGCCGCGACATCCGGCGGCTCCGGCGCAAACCCCTGCTGCTTCATGAAGTTCGTTACCGCTGACCGAGCCATGTTCGTCTCCCTCTCATTCCTATGTCACTAATTTAACGCGACGCGCTGCTTGCGAGCGCAGCACCGCGGCCATATCGTCGTCCTCTCCTCCATCGGAGATCCATCATGCGCGCCCTTGTCCGGACGCTCCCCATCGCACTCGTCGCCGCACTCGGCTGCCAGACAGCTCCACCCAAGGACACCACCGCCGAGGCGAAACAGGCCATCGACGCCGCCAACGCCCAGTGGCCGCGCCTCACCGCCGCCGGCCACGCCGACTCGATCGCCGACTTCTACCACTCGAGCGCGGTGATCCTGCCGCCCAACATGTCGCCGGTGCACGGGCGCGACGCGATCCGCGCGTTCTTCGCCACCATGAACGGCATGGCGAGCCCGCCACCGGTGCTCACCCTGCGCGCCGAGTCGGTGTGGGCGAGTGGGCCCATGGCCGTGGAGCTGGGACGCTGGAACTTCGCCTGGGCCGCCGGCTCCAAGCGCCCCCCAGGAGCCCCCGCTGCCGATTCTGGTAAGTACATCGTGCGCTGGGTGCAGGAGAACGGACGTTGGTTCATGGCGCAGGACATCTGGAACTCGGACGTCGCGCTGCCGCTGCCCCAGCCACCGAAGCGCGGCGCCTAGGGCTTGGTCCGCCTGGGCGCGGGCGTCCCCGCAGCCCAAGGGGAATTGAAATCGAGACCGACCAGCCCCAGCGGATCGAACGTGATGCCGCCGTACGCGGCAAGCCAATGGAGGTGCGGGCCCGTCACGCGGCCCGTTGCGCCTACCTCACCGATCACCTGGCCGCGCTCTACCGTGTCGCCGACCGCGACCAGAGCACGACTGAAATGCAGGTATCCGGTGACGAGCCCCGCGCCGTGATCGATCAGCACGGTGGTCCCGCTCAGATATAGATCGGCGACCAGGGCGACCACGCCCCGGTTCGCCGCGCGCACGCTCGCGCCGCGCCGGCCGGCGAAGTCGACGCCCATGTGACGGCTGCGCAGCACGCCGTTGAACACGCGCGCCACGCCGAAGCGATCCGTCACCGCGCTCGTCCGTGGGCGGATGAACGGCTCGTGCCACAGCCGGGGCGTGTCGTGGGCCCGCCGTCGCACGCCTTCCACCAGCTCGCGCTCCTCCTGGAGTTGTCCTGCGAGAGAGTCCGGTGGCTGCACCAACGCAGGCGCCGCGTGGAGGCGCTCGCGCGGCGCCCGTCGCCGCCTGGGCACGAGCCAAACGACGACGGTATCGGTCGCTCCACCGGCTCGCT
>QHTP01000341.1 GCA_003220855.1 Gemmatimonadota bacterium | reverse complement strand
GCAACCCGGCAAGCGAGAGGTGCAGGGTGCGGGGGATGGGCGTGGCCGTCAGCGTCAGCACGTCCACCGCGAGCTTCAGCGCCTTGAGGCGCTCCTTGTGCCGCACGCCGAAGCGATGCTCCTCGTCGACGATGAGGAGCCCGAGGTCGTGAAACGTCACGTCGCGAGACAGCAGGCGATGCGTCCCGATCACGATGTCCACTTCGCCGCGCGCCATCCGTCGCGTGACGTCCTTCGAGTCCTGGGCGCCGCGAAACCGCGACAACACCTCGATCCGGACCGGATAATCCGCCAGGCGCTCGCGGAACGTACGGCCGTGCTGCTCCGCGAGAATCGTGGTGGGGACGAGCACCGCCACCTGCTTGCCCGCCTGGACCGCCTTGAACGCCGCGCGCAGCGCCACCTCCGTCTTGCCGTAGCCCACGTCGCCCACGAGCAGCCGGTCCATGGGCCGTGCCCGCTCCATGTCGCGCTTCACTTCCTCGGAGGCGCGCCGCTGGTCGGGCGTGTCCTCGTA
Source organism: Gemmatimonadota bacterium (assembly GCA_003220855.1). GTDB lineage: Bacteria > Gemmatimonadota > Gemmatimonadetes > Gemmatimonadales > GWC2-71-9 > AG41. The sequence continues at coordinate 1,894 of QHTP01000341.1, read as the reverse complement.
GAGAAACGCGGACTCGAGCTCGCGCTGCCACGGCGTGTCGGGCGGGAAGGCATAGCCGGGCGCGAGCTGGCGCCGCGCGTAGAGATCGAGCAGCTCCGACGCCATCCGGCGAATCGCCGCGCGCGCCTTGTCGCGCTGCCGTTGCCACGTCGTCGCGCCCAGCCGGTGGAGCCGCGGCGGCGGCGCCTCGCCGTCACCCGCCGCCCGGTACGGCTCGAGTTGGTCGAGCCGATACAGCGGGACGTTGAGGCGGGCGCCGCCTTCGTACTCGACCACGGCGACCTCGAGACTGCCACCCTCCGCGCCGACGGCGATCGTCTGGATCCCACGGTAGATCCCGATGCCGTGCTCGAGATGGACCACGAAGTCGCCGCCCCGCAGGGCCCGAGTGGCCGCGCTGGCGACGGCTTCGCGGTAGCGCCGCGGCCGCCGCAGCCGCCGCGCCCGCCGGAAGATCTCGTGATCGGTGAGCACCCGCTGTCCGGGCAGGACGAACCCGCCGTCGAGCGCGCCCACCACCAGCGTGGCGCGCTCCGTATCCAGCAGCTCCTCGAGCCGCTCCAGCTGCCCCTCGTTGTCGCACAGGATCACCGTGGCCGGCTCGCCCGCCACGATCTGGCGCAGGCGCCTGATGTCCCGATCCACCGCCTCGGGCGGCGCGAGCGGCAGGCGCAGGTCGCCGTCCGGCGCGTTCAGCGCCAGGCGTGGGAACCGCGCCAGCCGATCGCGCCACGCGGCGGGCTCGACGAACAACGCGTCACGCGGCGGTGCTTCCTCGCCCAGCCGTCGGGCCACGTCGAGATGGTGCGTCGCCTCCGCGCAGGCGCGATCCACCTCCTGCTCCAGCGCGGATTCCTGCTCCAGCACGATCACGCTGTCGCTCGGGAGCAGGTCGAGGAGGGAGCGTCGTTCGAGGGGGCCGACCGCGGGCTCGGTGCGCACCGGCAGGACGGTGATGCGCTCGATCGCCTCCCCCGATCGCTGCGAGTCGAGATCGAACGCCCGGAGCGACGCGACGTCGTCTCCCCACCACTCGACCCGCGCCGGCGACGCCATCCCGAACCCGTACACGTCGACGATGCCGCCGCGCACGCTGAACTGGGCGACTTCCGTCACGGTCGACACGCGGGCGTACCCCATCTCCTCGAGGCGCCGCACCACGTCGCTGCGGGTGCCGCTCCCCGCGCCCCGCTCTCCCAGGCCGATCGACAGCCGCGTGTTCCTGAGGGCCGCCGGCACCCCGGTTCGCTCCGCCGAGGCGCGTGCGGTAGTCACGAGCAGGCGAATCCGTCCCGCGAGCAGGGCTGCGAGGGTTTCGATCCGCTCGCCGGCAATCTCGACGTGCGGCTCTTCGGCGCCGAGCGCCTCGCGCTGCGGATACAGCGCGGCGCCGTCGCCCGCCAGCGTCTGCAGGTCGGCGAGCCAGCGCTCGGCATCGGTCGGCGTTGCCGTCACCACGACGAACACCCGCTGCGCGCGCCGCCGCGCGAGCGCGGCCAGGAGTACGGCGGCGCTCGAGCCCGGAAGACCCGCGATGCCCCGGCGGACCCCGGCGCCCGGGAGCGCGTCCGCCAGGGCCCGCGTCGCCGGCAGCGCGTCGAAGCGATCGATCAGGAACGTGAGCGGCATCAGCGGGTGAAGGTCGCCACCCCCAGCTCCGCGGCGGCCAGGAGCAGCGCGAGTATCAGCAGGGGGCCGCTCGCTTCGCTCTTGCCCCCGCCCGCGAACCGCGCGGCGCCCAGCGCCGGGGCGTCCAAGACGTCCGCGCCCAACACGTCCCGTACCAGGGCCGCGGGGGCCGGCGTGAGATCCGACTCACGTGGGTCGGGGGCGGACACCATGGCACCGACCGTATCGCCGCCCCGGGTGCGGAACTCGACGCCCGGCGCACCCT
>QHTP01000241.1 GCA_003220855.1 Gemmatimonadota bacterium | reverse complement strand
TCTTGGCGTCTTTCCACAGGCTCATGTGCACGTGCATCCCGGAGCCGTTGTCCCCGAACATCGGCTTCGGCATGAACGTCGCCGTGTAGCCGTGCTGCTGGCACACGTTCTTCACGATGTACTTGTACATCATGAGCTGATCGGCCATGCGGGTCAGCGTGGTGAACCGCATGTCGATCTCGGTCTGCCCCGCCGTACCGACCTCGTGGTGATGCACCTCGACGTCGATCCCCGAGGCGATCATCGCGAGCATGATCTTGGAGCGCAGGTCCTGAAGCTTGTCCACGGGCGGCACGGGGAAGTAGCCCTCCTTGTGCCGGGGCCGGTGGCCCAGGTTCGCCGCACCGCCATTGGTCCCCGAGTTCCAGATCCCCTCCTCGGAGTCGATGTGGTAGTAGCCTTCGTGCGCGTTCTGGTCGAAACGCACGGAGTTGAAGATGTAGAACTCGGCTTCCGGCCCGTAATACGCGGTCGTGGCGATCCCCGTTTTCATGAGGTACTGCTCCGCCTTCTGCGCCACGTAGCGCGGGTCGCGCGAGTACCGCGCACCCGTCACGGGGTCGGACACGTCGCAGGTGAGCGACAGCGTCGGCACCTCGAGACACGGATCGACGAACGCGCTCGCAAGCGATCGGAATCGCGAAATAGTGTCCTAATGTTGCGTCCGCGACACGAAGTGGTTGACACCGTGCAACGGCGTCGGTACCTTCCCGCATGCTAGTCGTAACCCCAAATAGGGAATTCCTGCGAGCCTGTCACGCCCGGCCGAGGGCGGCCGGGTTCGTCGTTCGTGGCATCGAGCGTGCACCTGATGCCACGAACGACGAACCCGGCCGCCCTCGGCCGGGCGTGACAGGCTCGCAGGAATTCCCTACTTGGGGCTACGACTAGCATGCGGGAAGGTACCGACGCCGTTGCACGGTGTCAACCACTTCGTGTCGCGGACGCAACATTAGGACACTATTTCGCGATTCTGATCGCTTGCCAGCGCATGATGAACCGAGAAATGTGCAAAGGCTGCACGGTTTTCAACACGGCGGCATCAGTTACCGAGCGCCTCCACGAAGTGCCATAGCTCCACCGCCGAAAATTCGCCGAATCTGTCCTGGACCTCGCGCTCCGACCACTCGAGGAAGATCCAGCTCGTCGTGCGGTGCCGCTCGCCGCTCGCGAAGTGCAGCCGCCCCCGCACCGCCCCGGGCCCGACGTCGGGGTCGGGCTGTACCTCCATGAAGACGTCCCACCGCTCGTCGCCACGCTTCAACTCACCCATGTGCTTGGCGCGCTCGTGCCCGGGGAAGGGGGCGCTCATGAGCCGTTGCACGACGCCACGACCCTACGTTCCACGATCGTTCGCGTTGTACCTCGCGGAACGTGGCGTCGTGGCGTCGTGTCACCGGCCATGCCGAGTACACTACGCTGCCCTGAGCCTTCCCGCCAGTTAGATTTCCAGCCCTCGATGAACTGCCAGGCGTGCGGGACCGCGCTCGCGGCGACGGCAAAATTCTGTCACAAGTGCGGCGCCCAGGTGAGCGCCCAAGTGAGTCGTAGCCAGGCCGCCGGGTGGCGAGCCGGCCTCCCCTGGGGCGTGGCGGGTGCGGCGCTGGGAGCGCTCGTGACCGTCCTCGCGCTGAGGCTCGGCGGCTCATCGGGCGGCGAGATGCGAGATGCGGGAGGCGTGCCGGGCGATGACGCATCTCGCATCCCGCTTCCCGCATCCCGCTCCACGCCTCCCGATATCTCGCAGATGTCCCCCGAAGAGCGCGCCACGCGGCTGTACAACCGGGTGATGTCGCTCCACTCGCAGGGGAAGCCCGACAGTGCGGAGTTCTTCCTGCCCATGGCCCTGCAGGCGTACGCGATGCTGCCGGCGCTCGACGTCGACGCCCGCTACCACATCGGCGTGCTCGACCTGACGAGCGGCGACGCCGCGGGGGCGCTCGCCCAGGCCGACACGATCCGGCGAGTGGCGCCCACGCACTTGTTCGGGTTCATGCTGCGCGCTCGCGGGCTCGAGCTCACCCACGACACCCCGGGCGCCCTGCGCGCCTACCGCGCCTTCCTGCAGCACGAGGCGGCCGAGCGCGCGCGCCAGCGGCCCGAGTACGGCGAGCACGCGCAGAACCTCGATGCCTTCCGCGACCAGGCGAAGCAGGTGACCGCCGGCAAGGCGTCGCGTGGCAGTTGACGCGTCCCGCACGATCCACCTGGCACACAGCCCGGACGCCGACGACGCGTTCATGTTCTGGGCGCTCGCGGCCGGGAAGATCGACACGGGCGGCCGGCGCTACGTACACGAGCTGGGCGACATCGAATCGTTGAACCGACGCGCTTTACAGGGGGAGCTCGAAGTTACGGCGGTGTCACTGCACGCCTATGCGTACCTCGCGGGGCGCTACGCGCTGCTCGCGCACGGGGCGAGCTTCGGGGACGGTTACGGGCCGCGGATCGTGGCGCGCGCCGCGCGCCCCGCGGATCCGCGTGCGGCCCTCGACGCGGCGGCGCTGCGGATCGCCGTCCCCGGCGAGCTCACCACCGCGTTTCTCGCGCTCAAGCTGTTTCAGCCCGCCGCACGGCACGTGGTCGTGCCGTTTGATCGGATCGAAGAGTACGTGGCGGCCGGTCGGGCCGACGCGGGACTGCTGATCCACGAGGGCCAGCTCACCTACGCCGACCGCGGGCTGCATCTCTGGGTCGACCTCGGCGAGTGGTGGCACGCGGAGACGGGGCTGCCGCTGCCGCTCGGCGGGAACGTGGTGCGGCGTGACCTCGGGCAGGCCCTGATGCGCGACATCGCGCGCGACTTGAAGGCGAGCATTCAGTACGGCCTCGCCCACCGCACCGAGGCGCTGGCGCACGCCAAGGGCTACAGTCGCGGGCTCGACGACGCCCGCACCGATCGCTTCGTCGCCATGTACGTGAACGCCTACACCGTGGACTACGGCGAGACCGGCCGCCGGGCCGTGGCCGAGCTGCTGGCGCGGGCGCATCGGGCGGGACTCATCCCCGCCCCGGTCGACCTGACGTTCGTCGCGGCGGCGTGAGCGCCGCCGGCGGCCGGGCCGGGGCTATCCAGACGGACCGGGCGGCGCCATTATCCGGGTGAATCACCCAAGGAGTCGAGAGAGTGGCCGACATGGCGGGGCCCGTCCAGATCCTGGTGGTGGACGACGAGGAGCCCATCCGGAACGCCCTCAAGAAGTTCCTGCAGCAGCAGCAATTCGAAGTGTATGCCGCCGGCTCGGGGGACGAGGCGCTGCAGCAGCTCAAGCGCCATCGCATCGCCCTCATGCTGTGCGACATCCGCATGCCCGGCACGAGCGGCGTGGACCTCGTGCCCGCCGCGCTCGAGATCGAGCCGGAGCTGGCGATCCTCATGCTCACCGCCGTCAATGACGCGACCAGCGCCGCGTTGTGCATGCAGCGGGGGGCCATGGACTACCTCACCAAGCCGATCGAGCTGGCCGACCTGGGCCGCGCCGTCCAACGCGCGCTCAAGCGCCGCGAGATGCTGCTCGAGAACCGCCAGCTCAACCAGTGGCTGAAGGAGGAAGTCACCACCCGCACCGCCGAGCTACAGCGCGCGCGCACGAAACTCGAGCGCCTGTCGATCGCGACGCTCGAGGCCCTCGTCAATGCCCTCGAGGCCAAGGACCCCTACATGCGGGGCCACTCGGCGCGCGTGGCGGACCTTTCGGCCACGGTCGCTCACCAGCTAGGCATGTCGGAAGAGGACGTGGAGCTCGTGCGGATCGCGGGCCGGTTGCACGACATCGGCAAGATCGGCACGCGAGAGGCGGTCCTGAACAAGCAGGGCACGCTCACGCCGGAAGAGTTCGAGCACGTCCGGCAGCACGTGATCATCGGGTCCCAGATCCTCGCCCCCCTCACACACCTTGGCGACATCATCCCGGCAGTACGGCATCACCACGAGCGCTTCGACGGGACGGGCTACCCGGACGGCCTGCGCGGGGAAGCGATCCCGCTCTCCGCGCGCGTCCTCGGAGCCGCCGAGGTCTACGACGCGCTCACGACCTCGCGGGCGTACCAGGAGAAGATGACCCCTGACAAAGCCATCGGCCGGATCGCCGATCTCGCGGGGACCGTGCTCGATCCCACGGTGTTCGAGGCGCTGTCGAGCGTCGTGGCCCGGCGCCGGACGCTGGTGTTCCTCGACGAGGGCGGCGTCACCAGTACCGACTGAGCGGTTCATCCCCCATCCCCCGTGCTGATCGCCGTCACCGGAGCCAGTGGATTCGTGGGACGGCACGTCACCGCGCTGCTCGCGCGTCGCGGTCACCACGTCCGCGCACTGGTCCGTCGGGACGGGCGCGGAACGGCGGCCGAGGGACTCCCCGCTGACCGTACGCCGGGCGACTTAGCGGACCCCGCGGCTCTCGCCGCCTTGACTCGGGGCGCCGACGTCGTCGTTCATCTGGTCGGGATCATCGTAGAGGCGGGCGCCGCGACGTTCGAGGGGGTGCACGTCGACGGCACGGGGCGCCTGCTCGCGGCCGCGCGCGACGCGGGCGTCCGCAGGTTCGTGCATATGAGTGCGGTGGGCGCGCGTGACGAGCCGCAGGCGACCAGGTATCACCGGACGAAGTGGCGGGCGGAGCAGCTGGTCCGGGGCTCCGGCCTGTCGCACGCCATCTTCCGGCCATCCATCATCAGCGGTCCCGAAAACAGGCCGATCCGGACGCTCGCCCGGCTGCACCGCTGGTCACCCTTGGTGCCCGTGTTCGGTGACGGCCGTTTCCCGACGCAACCGGTCTGGATCGAGGATGTCGCGCTGGCGTTCGCTCTCGCCGCCGAGCGTCCCGCGCTCGGGGGTGTGTTCGAGCTCGGCGGGCCGGCGGCCCTGACCTACGAAGAGTTCGTGCGCGCCATCGGTCGGGCCGCCGGCCACCCGCGCCTTCTCGTGCACGTGCCGCTGGTCGTCGCGCGCGCGGCAGCCGCGGCACTCGCCATTGCGTGGCCGCTGGCTCCCCTCACCGTGGACCAGCTCCAGATGCTGGTGGAAGGCAGCGCCACTCCCGCAAACGCGCTCGAGTCGGTGTTCGGCGTTCGAGCGTTGCCTTTCGAAGAGGGGCTGACCCGATACCTGGGCGGGGGACGGCGATGACGGCGTCGCAGTGCGTCGTACTCGCCGCGGTGCTCTGGTGTAGCCCCACTGGGGGGCCGGCACAGGTCGCCGCGCACGATTCGGTGGTGTACATCCTCACGCCCTCGAGTCGCTTCGAAGTGAAAACCGGCAAAGCCGGGCTGCTCGGGTTTGCGGGTCACGGACATCTCGTCCGCGCCCGCACCGCGTCGGGGCGTGTCGTTTATTACCCGGACAGTCCCGCCGACTCGCGCGTCGAGGTGGTCGTGCCCGTCGACAGCCTCGAGGTCCTGACGCCCCGCGACACGGCCGAGATACGCAAGGTCACCGAGACCATGCGAAGTGAGGTCCTCCACCCGGATCGGAATCCGCTCATCTCATTCGTCTCGACGACCGTGACGCCCGCGGGCGACGGGCTCGAGGTGCGCGGACGATTGACCATCGCCGGACAAACGCGCGACGTCGCCGTGGTCATGCGGCTCGGGGCCGCCGGGGACACGCTGCAGGCGATCGGGAGTTTCTCGGTGAAACAGACGGAGTTCGGCATCACGCCGTATCGCGGTGGCCCGGCGGGGACGGTGAGAGTGGCCGATCGGGTCGAGTTCAACGTGGCGGTCGTGGCGGTCCGCCACACGGACTCGGCGCTTCCCCCCTAAAAAAACCAGACCCGGGGCTTACAACTCCCCGGGCTGGCGGTCGGGCGAAGTGGCCGTCACACTTCGGCCGCGACTCCCCCTACCAGCGCTTCACCCGCCCCAGGCGGGACAGGGTGATCGTTTCAGATCGCGCACCCCGCCGCAGCACCACCTTGGTATTGGACAGTCCCCAGGCGATTCCGATCGGGTCGAACACGACCACCGGGTTCGAGACCTCGAGGGCTACCCCGTGTTCATCCGGGCCGGGCCAGCGGTCGAGGGGCGCCCACGAATCCCCCGCCCAGCGGTCGATGCGGAGGGAGTCCCGCGCGATGAGCAACCGGCGCCGGCTGCCCTGCATGACCGCGGCGTTACGGGTCACGGCGACGGCGGTGGTGACATCTTGGGCGGCCGTGTTGACAGCGATCCAGTCCAGCAGCCCTTCCAGACGGGGGAGTGTGATGGCCGTCACGAGGGCGAGAATCGCCAGTACGACCGCGAGTTCGGTGAGTGTAAAGCCCCGGCGCATGGGCCCAATAGGGGGAGGGCAGGCCTCCGGAGTGGGATCCGAACCGTGCAGCGAAAGGCGAGAAAACGCGGGATTTGCAGCCTAACGCGTCGCAGGGGAAAACGCTATGTTCTCACCCGGCCGCGCGTTGCACGGAGGCATGACACCTGCCCTGGCGCTGGCTGGGGGCACCACCAGCCAGTCTGACTCGGAGACCGACCGGATGCCGGCTTCGCGCCTGAAATTCGAATCGTTGCCTCACGCAATCTTCCTTCAGCGGGTGTCGGGCCCTGAGGGCGCCACCTCGCTCGAGGCGCGCCTCGGCCAGGGCGCATTTCTCGCGCTACGGCTCGTCGATTTGCTCGCGCCGGACCGCTCGCAGGTCTCCGGTGACGCGTTCCACTATCAGTGGATCGCGACCGACCGCTTCTGCGCCGAGTTGCAAGCGGCGGCGCCGGAAGGCGCGCACGTGCACGGCATCGCCGAGAGCACGGCCGACGCCCAGCGCCTGGGCGACATCCGCCTGATCGCTCCCGCGCTGTTCGCGTATGCGCACTTCCTCGAAGAGGAGCTGCGCCTGGAGGAAGCGATCGACGTGCTGACCACGCTGCTCGTGGTGGTGGCGAGCCGCCTGTCGGCCAAGGACGCGGTCGCGGCCCGGCTGCGGTTCGCCCGCGTGCACCGCAAGCTCAATCGGTTCAACGAAGCGGAAGTCGCGTACGCGGAAGCGGGCGAGATGGCGAGCGCGGCCGGTGACCGCTATTCGGCGCTGCTCAGCCGCATCGGTCTGGCGAACACGATTCTGGGCCGCGGCAATCTCGCCGAGGCGGAGCGAAAGCTGCGGGAGATCCTGGCGGACGCGCACGCCGCCGACGAGCGTGACGCAGAAGCCCGTGCGGCGCACGGCATCGGGGTCGCGTTGCATCTCATGGGGCAGGCGCCCGACGCCATCCCCCACACGTGGCGGGCGTTCCAGCTCTACGAGGAGGAAGACTCGAGACTCCGCGCCCTCGGCGACGTGGGAGTCATGCTGCTCACCCTGGGGGACGCTCCCGCCGCAGAGCGCGCGCTCACGGAAGTGGTGCGCCGCTCCGGGACGCAGGAGACTCTCACCAACGCCCTCGTGGAGCTGATGCACTGCGCGTCGTTCCGGCGCGACCACGTGGGCTTCGCGCGTTGGCGCGAGCGCTGCGAGCAGCACCTGCCGGAAATGCCGCCCAACATCCTGGCGGACTTCTATCTGAAGCAGGGGATCGGGCAGGCCAGATTCGGACGGTTCCGCCGTGCCGATGAGCTCATGCTGCGCGCGCTCGAGGTCGCGGGCGCGGCCGGGTTGCACGAGTTCGAATTCCGCGTCGAGCGGATTCGTGGTGGGCTGGCGGAGTGCGAGCGGGTGCTGGCCGTCGAAACGCAGCCGGCGGAACCGGTGGTGCAAACGGACGAGCTGCGCGAGGTCTCAGCGTCCCTGGCGCAGCTCGTCGGTTGAGAGCAGCCGGTCGCTTAGCGGCAGGTGTTGCTGTTGTTCACGTCGCAGCCGTGGCGGGGGCCGGTCGCATCGGCACACGCGACGGTGGAGAGGGCGAACGCGACGACGAGTAGAGCGAAGAGGGCGCGAATACGGGACATGTGGCCTCCGCAACGGGAGATGTGGTGTCGACGCAACGGGACATCACAACCTCGGAGCGGGAGAGTCCGTTTTTTAGGGCGTTTTTGCGGCATCGTAGGGCGGTTTTGCGACATTTGGGGGTTTTAGGGGATTCATGCTCGTCCTAGCGGCCGTGCCAGACCTCCAGTTCCACAAACTGCGCCGCACCGCCGGCGGCCGGTTCAGCGTCGTCCAGACGACGACGTGGGACGACGTCCTGACGGTGATCCGGGGGCGCCCGGTCGAGCTCGCGGTGGTGGACCCCCTCCTGTCGGGCGACGCGCGCTCGCAGGAAATCGAGCGGCTGCGCGTGCTGTTCCCCTCGCTTCCCCTCATCCTGTACACGACGCTCACGCCCCGGACGGCGGGCGTGCTGCTCGCGCTCGGCCAGCGGGGCATCCAGCACGTCGTGTTCGCCAACTACGACGACCACCCGACCCGCTTACGGGAAGTGCTGAGTCAGGAGGAAGCGCGCTCCTCGTCGCGGCAGCTGCTCGACCAGCTCGCCGACGCTCTCGCGCCGCTGCCGAGCGAGCTCCGCTGGGTGCTGGAGGAGGCGTTGCGCGCCCCGGGGCAGGTGCAGACCGTGAGTCAGGTCGCCGTGCGCGCGCGGGTGGACCGGCGCACCTGCGAGCGCTGGTTCACACGCGTCGGGCTGCCGTCACCCCGCCATTTCCTTTCGGCCGCGCGCGTGCTGTACGCGCATCGGCTGCTGCAGGACCCCGGGTTCACGATCGAGGATGTGGCGAAGCGGCTCGGCTACGCGCAGACGAAAACCCTGCAGCTCCATGCGCGGGCCTACCTCGGCCTCACCGCCGGCGAGATGCGGCTGTCGCTGAGCCCGGACGAGGCGCTGGCCCGCGTGGTGCAGGGGTTCCTGACGCCCGCCGGCGCGCGGGCCTCGGTCTCATGAGCGCACAGCCGCGCACGATCCTCGTCGTGGACGACGAGGCGCCGCTGCGCCGCGTGCTGGAGCGCTCACTCACACGGGCGGGGCATCGGGTCATCTCCGCGGGAAGCGCGGAGACGGCGTACCAGCTGCTCGGCTCCGCGCAACCGGACGCGCTGCTCCTGGACATTCACCTCCCCACCATGTCGGGGCTGGCGCTGTACCTCGCCATCATCCACCGCTGGCCGGACCTCGAAGGGCGCATCGCGATCATGACGGGCGACGCGGAGGCGGAGGAGGTGCGGAGCTGGCTCGAGCGCCACCACTGTACGGTGATTCGCAAGCCGTTCAACCTGCACCAGGTCACGGACTGGCTGACCGCCGTGTTCCGGCTCGCCGATGAGCGCGGGCGGGGAGGGGCGGAAGCGTGACGGGGGCCCCGCACCACGAGCCGGTGCACGTCCTGCGGGAATACCGCAACCTCGCGCCCTGGAACCTCCGCGACCTGGCGGCGCTGGTGGGCGCGATCCTCGACGCCTCGGCCATCACCCCGATCAACGCCGCCGCGCGCGCGCAGCCGAGTGAGCGGACCATCCGCTTCTACGTGACCAAAGGCCTGGTGAGTCCCCCCGAAGGGCGGGGCACGGCCGCGACCTACTCCTATCGTCATTTCCTGCAGCTGCTGTGGATCAAGCTCCGGCAGATGGAGGGAGCGACTCTGGCGGCGATCACCAAGGACATGCAGGACCAGACGGGCGACGTGCTGGAGCGACGAGCGGCGCAGGCGCTGGGCGCTTCGCTGCCGGTTCCGGACCAGCTGCCCCTCAAGAGCACAGGCGCTCCCCCGCGCGGGAAATCGGGACGGGCGCTGACCGCATGGATCGCGCGCGACGCCACCCGCGACCCCGAGAGCGCGAGCTCCTGGCGCCGGATTCCGATCGGACGGGGCGTCGAACTCCACGTCGAAACCGCCCACCCGCTGGCCCGGCTTGGGCCCGACGACCCGGCGGTCGCGGAGGCGGTGCGACAGGCGCTCGCGAAACTCCTGCCGCCCCACCCAGCGTAAAGGGACTCACTTTCACCCGGAGCTCACATGGGGCCGCTCGCATTAGTGATCGTTCTCGTCGTGGTGGGAGCATGGCTCATCGTCGCATACAATGGGCTCATCGCGCTCAAGAACCAGACGCTCAACGCATTCAAGCAGATCGACGTCCAGCTCAAACGCCGCCACGATCTGATTCCCAACCTCGTCAACGCCGTCCGCGGCGCCATGGACTTCGAGAAGTCCACCCTGGAGGCGGTGATCCAGGCCCGGAATCAGGCGGTCAAGGTCAACGCGACGGGCCCGGAGGGGATCAAGCAGATCAGCCGGGCCGAAAATACGCTTTCGTCCGCCCTGCAGCGCCTGATGGTCGTGGTGGAGCAATATCCCCAGCTTCGGGCAACGGGCAACATCGGCCAGCTGCAAGAAGAGCTCACGTCGACCGAGAACAAAGTGGCCTTTGCCCGGCAGCTGTACAACGACACGGCCACGCTGTACAACACGAAGCAGCAGCAATTCCCGACGAGCCTCGTCGCGGGCCTGGCCAAGGCGCAACCCGCCGACCTGTGGGAGATCGAAGACCAGGGTGAGAAGGCCGTGCCGCAGGTCGATCTCTCCCTCAAGCCGAAGACGTGAGCGACGAAGCGTCGCTGAACCTCTTCCAACAACAGGAAGCCAATCGCCGGCGCACCGTCCTGCTGGTGGTTGGCTTCGTGGCTTTCTTCGCGTGGCTGGGATTCGGCGGCGACTACATCTATTACCTCTTCACCCGCGACGCGCCGCGCTACGCGTTTCACCACACCTTTCCCTGGTTCGGCATCGGCCTCTCGCTCGTCGCCGCGGCGATCGCCTGGTACGCGTACCGGACCGGGCCCCAGAAGGTGCTGTGGTCCACCGGGGCCCGGAAGATCGTCGAGCCCCGAACCGACCAGGAACTCCAGCTCGTCAACGTCGTGGAGGAGATGGCGATCGCCGCCGGTGTGCCCCGTCCCCGTATCTGGATCGTCGACGACCCCGATCCGAACGCGTTCGCGACCGGGACGGACCCTCTCCATTCGCACATCGCCGTGACTCAGGGGGTGCTCGATTTGTGCACGCGCGACGAGGTCCAGGGCGTCGTGGCCCATGAGCTGGGCCACGTCAAGAACCTCGACATTCGCCTCATGACGATGCTCGCCGCGCTGGTCGGAGCCGTGGCCTTGATGCACGACGGGACGTCCCGGGTGCTGCGCCCTGGTGGCGGGTCGAGCGAGGAGCGAAAGCCCAGCCCGCTCGTCCTCATCCTGCTCGTCGTGTGGATCGTCTCCTGGATCCTGGCCCCGATCATCGCCCAGCTGCTGGCGCTGGGCGTGAGCCGCAAGCGGGAGTACCTCGCCGACGCGATGAGCGCTCAGTTCACGCGCAACCCCCTCGCGCTGGCGAGCGCGCTCCAGAAGATCGAGGGCGCCGAGGCCCCGACCACCCACATCAAGCGCGGAGCCGCCCACTTGTGTATCGCGGATCCCCTGGGCCGACGACTGACGAGCCACGAGGGGCTGTTCGCCGACGCCCTCGCGACGCACCCGCCCATGGCCAAGCGCATCGCGATCCTGCGCGGAATGGGATACGCGCAGCTAAAACAGCAGGGGCGTTAACCCGCGTTCAGCGCGCTCGGTCTGCTCGATCACGCTGCACAGCAGCTCCCACACCACGAGCTCGTCCGTCACCAGCGCGCCCAGGCGCGCCGCGCAGCGCGCGGCGGCGAGGGCGTTGCGGACCTCTGCGATCGCCGTCTCGCGGCGCCGCGTGACGGAGTCCGGCATCCGATACGTGGGTGACACAGCGGCCAACCTAGACGCGTCGCGCGACAGGCAAGGCACCCTTTTCCCCCGAACGGCGTCGCTTTTTAGGCGAGCTCGGTCTCGAGCTTGAGCAGCCGCCAGCCGGTCACCATCGCCCCGAGGAGGAGCACCGGAAGCACCTGCAGCCCCTGCAGCGCCAGTCCAGCGGCCACTGCCTGCTCGGGCGCCACCCCGAACGGAAGCAGTCCCACCACCAGCGCGGCCTGAGTCACGCCCACGTTGGCCGGCGTGGGGCGGAACAGGCCGCTCAGATTCGCCGCGATGAGGGCTGTGAACGACGCGGCCAGGGAGACGGGGACATGGGTCGCGCGCAGCACCAGATGGTAGGTCGCCCATTGCGTGGCCCAGTTGTAGATCGCGAACAGCGTGGGCAGGAGCAACCGCCCGCCCCGCCCCATGGTGCGCAGCACGGCCAGGCGAGCGCCCAGCGCGGGCGGAAGCTGCTCCGCCAGCCAGGACCAGCCGCGCGCCCAGGCGAGCAACAGCACGACGACGAGCGCCAGCCCCACGCCCACCTGCAGCACGCGCAGCCACGGCTCGAGCTCGAGCAGGCTGGGCGCCATGACCAGGAACAGCGCCAGCGCGAGCGCCTCGGCCAGGCGGGTCCACACCACCGACGACACGGCGGCGGCGACCGGCACGCCGGCCCGCTGCGCGATCACGTGTACCCGCGCGGCTTCCCCTGCCACCGCCACCGAGAGATCGTTCACCGCGGCGCCCACGAGGTTCGCCTCCTGGGCCTGGCGCCAGGTGTGGGGCGCCGCCGGCTTCAGCACCAGGTGCCAGCCCCATCCTTTGGCGACGAGCGACGAGAGGTTAGCCGCCAACGCGACGGCGAGCAGCCACGGGTTGGCGCCGAGCAGCGCCGCGAAGGTGACGCGCCACGGAAACGCCGTGAAGAACTTGAGTGCGAAGCCGATGCCCACGAAGGCCAAGAGCCACCACACCCAACGCCACCGCCGCGACATCAGGCGACGAGCTCCGTTAGCGAGGCGAACGTGTAGCCCGCGGCACGGGCATCGGCGATGATGCCCGGGAGGGCCGCCGCCGTCCGGCTCCGGTCGCCCTGCGGATCGTACCCGTCGCCGTCGTGCAACAGCACGATGGCACCGGGGCGGAGCCGCGTGCGCACGCGCCGCCGGATCTCCTCCGCCGCCACCTGCGGGTCCGAGTCCCACACGCCGAAGGTCCAGCCGAACACGGTATAGCCGAGCCGCCGCGTGGCGCGCGCGACGAACGGATTGCGGTACCCGTGCGGCGCGCGGAAGACGCGCGGCGCGCGCCCCGTGGTCTCGACGATCAGTGCGTGGGTGCGCTCGAGCTCTTCGCGGATGCGGGCCGGGCCGGCGAAGTGCAGCTTGCGGTGGCGCAGCGTGTGGTTGCCGATCTCATGTCCTGCCAGGGCAACGCGGCGCGCGACCTGGGGAAAGCGGCGCACATGCTCCCCGACCAGGAAAAACGCCGCGGGGATGCCCTCGGCGGCGAGGGTCTGGAGGATCGGATCCGTGGCTCCCGGGTTGGGCCCGTCGTCGAACGTGAGGTAGACAACCCGCCCGGCGCGCGGCCCGCGGCCGATCACGCGCCCGAAGAGCGGGCTATTGGGCTCGTAGGTGCCGTAGCCCCAGGCGCCAAGGGTGGCGCCGAGGGCGGTCAGGGGCAGCGTCCACGTCATCGCGGGTCAAGATAAACACGAAGCCCCCGGGACGGCATGAGTTGCCGCCCGGGGGCTCCGCACATCGGTTACCCGGAGCCGGGGGATTGCTCCCTCCGTTCTTCATCCTGCCGCCGCCGGTTGACTGATGCGTCGCTCGGTAGGGCGAACAGGAGCTCCGGCTTCCATCCCCAAGCAGCCTGGCCGGGCTGCAAGGTTCACCGATGTGGGTGCTGCGGGTCAGATCGGGTCGCGGACCGACCTTCCGCACTGCACGTCGAGGCACCACGTCGACGCGGATAGGGCACGCGACTGGCCCTATCTATCCGAGCCGGAGAGCCTGCTCCCGGATCGCCGGCCGCCTGAGCCCTTGTTTGCATCGGCGGTCTCCCCGGAATTTCCGCTCGGACCCGTCTTGAAGGCGTAGCTGGGACACCAGGTCCCGACCCTTCCCCCCAAGCCGCGTGGGATCAATATAGGGGCCGGTCCCAAGCGCGCAAGTGCCGATGTTTCTTCGGGTTAGCTCACTTGCATGTGCATCGCGTGTGGACGGTAAGCGCTGCGGGCGCCTACCATTGCCGCGCCCGTCCACATGATGTGGAGTTGTGAATCCACAGCGAAGAGAAGGTTGTGGAGGTTCTGGAGGTTGTGAAGGCCGCTCGCGAGCCACCTCCACAACCTCCCGAACCTGCTTCAGCTTTCCAGACCCACCTCGCAGTACGTGTACGGTTCGTCGCTGTGGTGGGGCAGGAACAGGACGCCCGCGCCGCCCGTCGCGAACCAGCCTGTGAGCATGCGCGTGGAGCCGGTTTCTCCCGCTGGCTCGGCGAACACCGCCTGCAGCCACCGGCGGACGTGGCGCAGCTCGGGCGCGCGACGGCCGAGCATGGCGATGACGGCGCCGAGTCCGAGACTGGCGCGGAGGAAGTGCGCGATGGCGTGCACGCGCTGCGCGAAGATATACGCCCGCACCCCGGGCTCGTCGTACAGGAGCGTGCCTTCGTAGGGGTCGGCGGGAGGCGCGTCCATACGCGGTCCGAGATAGATGAACACCCGCTGGTCGCCGTCCTTGCGCTCCACGACGGCGGCGGCGCTGTCGGTGCCCACGCGCGCGGCGTGCAGCAGATCGTCGGCCGCGAGAATGCCGACCGCGACCGTCCATTCGAGGGCGGCGATGGCCTGGTCGAGCGGGCAGCCGACCGCATCGTCGTAGGCGAGCAGGCGCGGGGCTTCGCCGGCCCGCAGGAAGAAATGCGCCAGGGCGTCGGCGCGATCTTCGAAGGTACGGGTCTGGCGCGAGGTTGCGGGAACGGTCATTGTGACATTATAACCAGGGCTTCCCGTGGCACCCAGAGGATCATGAGAATCATGCGCTGCCTGGCCGTGCTGTTCTGTTGCGCCGCGATCTCGCTCGGGGCGCAGACGCCGCCGCCGCTCCCGGACTCGGCGCGCGTCGAGTCCACACCGCCACCGCCCCCGCCCAGTCCCGAACAGAAACGTTTCATGAACGGGCTGCGGACGGCGACGCGCGGCATCGCCCAGCTCAAGGACGGCCTGAGCCGCGTCACGCGGGCCGGAGGACGCGACACAGCGACTCAGCGACTCGCGGGCCGAAGGCTCTCGGGACTGTGCGGCAGCAGTCGCGCTTTCATGAAACGCGGGCGTCCCCAGATGAGCCCCACCGTGTACGACGATTCAGTGCAACTCAAGGCGAAGCGTCTCGTCACTCAGGTGGACTCGCTGATCAAGTACACGACGACGTGCGAGGACAGCGCGACGGTCGCCCCCGGCGCGACGGTCCTCGGGCTCGGGAAGCGTATGAAGAGCTATGACGCGGCGCTGCGCGATTTCCGTCTGGCGATCGGG
>QHTP01000340.1 GCA_003220855.1 Gemmatimonadota bacterium | reverse complement strand
GCGGTTTTCGGGGGTGGGGGCTCATATTGTGGCGGTTTTATGCGGGTTTTCGGGTGCCCACCCGCGAAACGGGCGGAATTACAAGGGTTTTTGCGTGCCCTGGACCCTCACGAAGGAGACACCGTGAACAAAGCCGAGCTGACCGCGGCACTGGCCATGCGGACCAAGATGTCGAAGGCCGATGCCGGCCGGGCGATCGAAGCCCTGTTCGACGACAAGGGCATCATCGCGGGCGAGCTCAAGAAGGGCGCCAAGGTGCAGATCACCGGCTTCGGGAACTTCGAAGCCCGCAAGCGCGCGGCGCGCATGGGTCGCAATCCCAAGACGGGCGGCGTGATTCAGATCAAGGCGTCGATCGCTCCCGCGTTTCGCGCCGGCAAGCAGCTGAAGATGGTGGTGAACAAGAAATAGCCCGACGCGTGCGTGTCGGGTTCGCAGTTCACGGGCCGCCCCGCTGGGCGGCCCGTCGGCGTTTGGGAGTTAGCTTGGTGCGGACGCTCTCTCCGGAGGATACGCGCGTTCGCTCAATCGCGCTGTTGCTACCGCTCGCGGTCGAGCCGCGCGATCACCCGCCGACCGCGGATGGTCGTCCCCGTGAGTCCCCGCACGGCGCGATCCGCCGCCCCGGCAGCCACTTCGACCAGGCTGAAGGTCTCGCGCACGTCGATTCGGCCGATGTCGTCTTTCGGCACACCGGCTTCGCGAATCAGCGCGCCGACGAGATCCTTGGCGCTCGCCCGGTCTTTCTTGCCGAGCCCGACGAACACCTTCACACGCTCGGCGCTGGGGGAGAGGGGCGGAGTGGTCCTTTCCCCTTTCCCCCTTTCCCCTTCGCCCAGAATCGCAAGCAGCGCCGCCGCCACCTCCGCCGGATCGAACCGCTCGAACAGGGGATCGAGCAGGGCGAGCTCCTGATCCACGCCGTCCTGGAGCATGCGAGCCACCCGCTCGCGCAACTCCTCGGCGCGGTCGCGCGCACGGTCGGCTGCGCCCGGGAGCGCGAGGGGCACCAGCGTCGCGACGGAGCGCAGATACGGCAGCTGGGCTCCGCTGATCAAGACGACCGGCTCGCCTAGACGGACCAGCGCCACGAGCTCGTCGCGCGACGGTAGCGCGGTGCAGATCACAGCGTCGGGCCGCGCCTCGGGCGCTGGGATCGGACCGCCGCGCCAGATCAGGGGCTGCCTCGGGTCCAGCACGTCGAGGACATCCCGAACGACGGCCGGTCGCCGGCCCGGCGGAACGACGCAGTAGCGGACCCGCCCAGCGGGAGCGAGCGGGGCGCCGCTCTCGTCTACGGGCAGGGCGCCTACGACCAGCGGGCGGCGGGCATGTCGCTCGAGAAAATCGGCCAGCAGTGCGGGATTCCAGCTGAGCACCAGGCGCCGCGCCTCGCGCGCCTCGCCCAAGAGCGTATCGAGGGCGGCGGCGTGCTCCCCGGCGATGAGCGCCTCGGGCCACGCTACCACGACCGACCCCACCTGGTCGAGCTTGAGCGCGGCGCGCTGGACCAGCGCCGCCAGGTCCTTCACGGCCCCGGCGAGGATGTGCGGTGAGCGCTCTTTGAGACCGCGTGCGCTGCGGGCGAGCCCGGTGACGGCGTGGACGCTGAGCCCGGCGGGGGCCACGGCGGGCCACTGGGCCGCGGCCGCGTCGTCCGCGCAGACGATGAGCACGGGTGGACCGACCCCGGCGTCGCGCCCCGGGGTCGCACCCAACAGCTCCCACAACTGCTGCGCGCTCTCCGGGGCCGGGGGACACACCAGCACCACCCCCCTGCCGCGCTCCAGCGCGGTCTTCGCATCCGCTCCCGTCACACGGTCCTCGGTTGTCAAAGGGCGACCCGCCGGCCGGATGCTATCGTGTCCGGAACCCAAAGGCAACGTCCCCACCCTCAAGGGTGGGCCGACAGGGCAGGGGAACGTGGTTGCGTGGCCTGAGGGAACGGGGCTATCGTCCCGCGCATGACCCCGGCGTCCGGCCTGTCGCCCAACCTGCAACACCTCGAGACGTCCGCGACCATCGCGATCTCGCAGGAGGCGAAGCGCCGCAAGGCGGCGGGCGAGGACGTGATCGATCTGGGGGCGGGAGAGCCCGACTTCCCCACGCCATCCATCCCGTCGGACGCCGGGATTCGCGCCATCCGGGAGGGGAAGACCCACTACCCGGCGAACGAGGGGATCCTCGAGCTCCGGGCCGCCGGGGCGAAGCACCTCTCGCTGCTCTCGGGCGGCCGGGCCGTGAACGCCGACCACATCGTCGTGTCCAACGGGTCGAAGCAGTCGCTCTTCAACGTGTGCTTCACCCTGTTCGGCCCCGGCGACGTGGTCGCCATCCCGGCGCCGGCGTGGGTGTCGTATCCACAGATCGTCTATCTGTGCCGCGCCCGGCCGGTGCTCGTCCCGGGCGATCCCGAATGGAGCCTGAAGGTGAGCGTGCGGGACTTGGATCGCGTGGTTCCGGGCGCCAAGGGTCTCGTGCTGTGCTCG
>QHTP01000337.1 GCA_003220855.1 Gemmatimonadota bacterium | reverse complement strand
GTCGACCTCTACACGCTCGACATCGGCCGCCGAGAGATGCTCGCGCGCGCGTAGCTCGAGCACGGCTTCGAGTACGCTCTGCGAGTGGATTTCGTCATTGTACTTCTTCAGAATCGTCTGGGTGACGCGCTCGAGGTTCTCGTTCTCCCAATTCAACTCGAAGTAGCCGGCCACGGCGTCCATGAACCCTTTCTCACCCTCGAACACCTCAA
This sequence comes from Gemmatimonadota bacterium, assembly GCA_003220855.1. Taxonomy (GTDB): domain Bacteria; phylum Gemmatimonadota; class Gemmatimonadetes; order Gemmatimonadales; family GWC2-71-9; genus AG41. Next base: position 2,100 of record QHTP01000337.1, on the reverse strand, counting down.
GAGGACCGGTGATGCCGCGACGGGCGAGGAATGTGGTCCGCGTGACAGCCCCGGCGACGTTAGCGAAGGCGAGGCCTTTCCAGTGCGACAGCGGGCCGGTGCGCGTGACGCGGAGCGCGTTGAATGCGGTGCCCGCGATCGCGATCGCGTGGGCGGTGCGGGCGGGGTCGAGCCCGAGCGCTCGCGCGCCGCTGGCGGCAACCGCGTACGCGCCCTGCGTGACGTGGTCGAAGCCCGCGTCGCGCACTGGCGCCACGTCGCTCAGCCGGCATTGCACTTGGTAGGCCAGGGCGAGCGCGGCGAGGAAGTCGCGACCCGACGCGCGGGCGTATTCCGCGGCGGCGAGCACGGCCCCGAGGTTGTCGCTCGGGTGACAGGTCTCGCCCTTCGCCAGGTAGCTGTCGTTGAAGTCGAGGTAGCGCACGAGCGCCGAGTTGTAGAAGGCCGCCCGATCTGGTGCGGCGTGGCCGCCGCCGAGCAGCGAGCACGGCCCGGAGCCGTCGAATTCCGCCACCTGGTCGTGCACCAGCCGCACCGGCGCTCCGTCCAAGGCGCCGACCGCGCACGCCAGAGCATCGAGCACGCGGATCTTGAGCTGTTCGCCCGCTGCCTTGGACAGATCGTCATAGGACGCGCGGGCCGCGAACCGACTCAGCCGCTCCACGAGCAGGGCGCTGCGGCCCGTTACCATCTGATCTCCGCAGGCGGGCCGGATCCACCCGGCGCTGGGCGAGGATCCGCGCGACGGGCCGTAAGGGCGAGACGGTTCATGCTTGAATCTCCTTAAGTGTATGTCGAGTTCCTGTGACTGCGTTGCATCACGGACGCATGGTTATGGCGGGGCCCCTGGGCCGACAATGAAGCGTTCGTACCGCGTAGAGAGACGCGCGTCCTGCCAACGAAGCCGCATCCTGAATTCTTCGCCCACGGCCGCAACTCCACGACGGTGACCCACGCGACAGCAGCGTTGGCTCCTCGAGTAACGGCCCACCCAGCTCGCGTTTGCCGTCGCTTGCTGTGGTTCGGCGATCAGTGCGGTAGCCCGCGGTGATGAGTGTTGACGTGGATGGTACGAACGCGCTATTGGCTCGTGCCGCGCGGCTCGCGAGTGTTCTCCCCGTCAATTGCACGCGGCGCTTGTCCTACGTTGAACATTGCGCTGTTCTCGAAGGAGCAGGCCAATGCGCGATGCCAGTTCCATTGATGTCCGAGACGGCCGGCGAGTGCATGCACCATGAATGATCGGCTGATCCCTGAGCTTTGGGAGTGGGCGGAGTACTACTGCCCCTGGTGCTACATCGCGGCCGTGCGACTGCACCGAGTAGCCAAGGAATACGAAGGCAGAGTGACGTTTCGGACTCGGCCGTTTCCTCTCGAGCTCGCCCACGGGGAAGCGGCCCCTCGGGACATCCTCCAGCAGGAATGGTGGCTCGCGGCTATTCAGGAGCCTCGTGCCGTATTCGCCCCGTATCGCGGCGACGACTGGCCGACGACGACGCTCCCCGCGTTCGAGGCAGCGTGGTGCGCCGCCCAACAAGGGCCGGTAGCGGCTATGGAGTACGACCTGCGAGTCCGGCGCGCCTTCTTCGGGGAAGCCCGCAACATCGGACGGCCTCAAGTGCTCTTCGACCTCGCGCGGGAGGCGGAGCTCGACCTCACGCGGTTCCAGGCGCAGTGGGAGAGCGGAGCAGCGCGGGCTGCAGTGCTCGCTGAGGCGACATTGGGGCGGGAGCGCTACGGCGTGCGCGGCACGCCGACACTGACCCTGGCGGACGGCACCCATTTGAAGGTCCCCATCGCATTCCCACGGCTCGAGAATCGGCGGATCGTGGGCATCAGCAAGCTGCCCTGCGTCGGGGCGGGGTGTGACGAGGCGATCCACTCGTTGTTCGAGCGCGCGCTGGCTGGCCACGGCGTCGGCGCGGTCGAGGCGACGACGTGACCTCCCCGGATGATGTCGTATTCCTCCTCGACTGCGACAATACGCTGCTCGACAATGATCTTGTGGAGGACGATCTCAGGGATCATCTCGCGCGCGAGTTCGGTGTTGAAAGCCGGGACCGGTACTGGGCGATCTTCGAGCAGTTGCGCGCCGAGCTG
>QHTP01000240.1 GCA_003220855.1 Gemmatimonadota bacterium | reverse complement strand
CGAGCGCTCGTAGTTTACGAGACCGTGACCGCCTCATGGCACACCCTACTCGACGTTGCGCTTCGCACCTCCGTGGTCTACCTCGCCCTGCTCGTCGGGCTGCGCCTCACCGGCACGCGCCAGCTCGGCCAGATGTCGACGTTCGACCTGGTGCTGCTGCTCATCATCGCCAATGCGGTCCAGAACGCGATGGTGGGTCCGGACACGAGTCTCGCGGGCGGGCTCGTCGCCGCGGCCGTGCTGATCGGCTGGCACCGGGCGATCGACTGGTGGCGAGTCCGGAGCCGCGGGGTCGCCAAGCTGCTGGCCGGCGAAGGCATCATGCTGATTCACATCGGCAAGATCCTCACGGAGCACCTGGTGCGCGCCGGGATCACACGCGACGAACTGCGTCAAGCGCTGCGCGAGCACGGCGTCGCCGACGTCGCCGACGTGATGCTGGCCGTGCTCGAGCCCGACGGGTCGATCAGCGTGGTGCGATACGACGACATCAAGGCGGGCGACAGACCGCATCACCGCATCAGGGCGATACGCAGGAATCAGTAGACAGGAGATAGGAGTAGTCGTTGCGGTTCCTGCCTCAGTCCCCCAGCCCTATTAGATTTACTCCGACATGACTGCCATTCAGGTCCGCAAGACGGCGGAAGAGCCGGGAGCCGCATCCCTGGCCGTGACCGTGCCCCTGGAGCAGGTGCAGGCGGCCGAGGCGCGCGCCACCACCGCCTACCAGCGGCGCGTGCGGCTCCCGGGGTTCCGCAAGGGCAAGGCGCCGGCCGCACTCGTGAAGAAACAGTTCGCCGACGACATCCGACAGCAGACGCTCGAGGACCTGATTCGCGAGAGCTGGAAGGCGGCGCTCGCGCAGGAGGCGCTGAAGCCGGTCGCCGACCCGCACGTGCACAACCTCAAGTGGGACGTCGGCGCGGGGGGCCCGGTGACGTTCGAGTTCCACGTCGAGGTGAAGCCCGAGCTCACGCTCGAGCGCATCGGCAAATTCCACCTCAAGCGTACCATGCCCAAGGTGACGGAGGAGCAGGTGCTGGCCCAGCTCACCGCGCTGCGCGAGCAGAAGGCGCCGTGGGTGCCGGTCGCGGGGGAGAAGCCGGCGCTCAAGGACCTGGTGCATGGAACGCTTGCGACGCGCGAGGGCGACGAGGTAAAGGACCCGAAGCCCTATCAGATCGTGCTGGGGGAAGGAGGGGCGATCCCCGAAGTGGAGGAGCGCATCATGAGCATGCTCCCCGGGGAGACGGTGGACGCCACCGTGCGCTTCCCGCCCGACTTCCCCGAGGAGGCGAAGCGCGGCCAGACGCGTGCTATCCGCCTCACGCTGCAGGAGGTGAAGCGCCAGCATCTGCCGGAGCTGGACGACGCGTTCGCGCGCGAGGTGGGGGACTTCGAGTCGCTCGACGCGCTGCGCCAGGCGGTGCGCGCGGATCTCGAGAAGGAAGCTCAGCGCGAGGCCGATGCCCAGCTGCGACGCGACCTGATCGAGCAGATCGTGCAAGCCAATCGTGTAGCGGCGCCGCGGCCGCTGGTCGAGCGGGCGGTGTACGTCTACGCCCAGGCGTACGGGATCCCGGAAGACCGCTTGCCCGAATTCGCGCAGGAATTCCGGCCCGTGGCCGAGGCGCAGGTGCGGCGCGACCTGATCCTCGACTGGGTGGTGGAGCGCCACGGCCTGCGCGCCACCGAGGCGGAGCTGGACGGCCGGTTGCAGGAGATCGCCGCGCGGAGCGGCAAGCCGGCGGCGGAGCTGCGGGCGTCGCTCGAGAAGGCGAAGCGGCTGCGCGACCTGGAGCGCGGCCTCACCGAGGAGAAGGTGTTTACGTTTCTTCTGTCGCAATCCACCGTGGAGTCAGCGTGACGAGGAACCAGATTTACCCGCCCTACATCATCGAGCGCTCCAGCCGCGGCGAGCGCACCTACGACATCTTCAGCCGGCTGCTCCTGGACCGCATCGTGTTCCTGGGCACGCAGATCAACGACGAGGTGTCGAACATCATCATCGCGCAGCTCTTGTTTCTCGACGCCGACAATCCGGAGCGGGACATCTACCTGTACGTCAATTCGCCCGGCGGGCTCGTGTCGTCGGGCATGGCGATCTACGACACGATGCAGTTCCTGCGGGCCCCCGTGAACACCATCTGCATGGGGATGGCGGCCTCGATGGGCTCGTTTCTGCTCGCCGCCGGGCGCAAGGGGAAGCGCTCCGCCCTGCCCCACGCCCGCATCATGATGCACCAACCGTCGGGCGGGACCCAGGGCACTGCGGCCGACATCGAGATCCAGGCCCGGGAGATCCTGTACTTGCGGGGCAAGCTCAACGAGCTGTACTCCAAGCATACCGGCAAGCCGCTGGACCAGATCGAGAAGGACATGGACCGGGATCGCTTCATGTCGGCCGAAGAGGCCAAGGAGTACGGGCTAATTGACCACGTAATCGCCAACTTCCAGCAGATCGACGACGGGAAGAAGAAGTGACCGCTTGCGCCGGCAGGCCGACCTTCCCATACTAGGGCAAGATGTCCCACGATAAGCACCTCCGCTGTTCCTTCTGCGGCAAGTCGAAGGACTCGGTCCGAAAGTTCATCTCCGGGCCGTCGGTCTACATTTGCAATGAGTGCATCGCGCTCTGCAATGAGATCCTGGCGGAGGACGAAGAGCGCGAGGTCTCCGAGGCGATCACCCAGGTCCCCATCCCCTCCGAGATCAAAGACGTGCTGGACCAGTACGTGATCGGCCAGGAGAAGGCGAAAAAGACGCTCGCCGTGGCGGTCTACAATCACTACAAGCGGATCAACTCGCACCAGGGGCGCGAAGCGGAGGTCGAGCTCGATAAGAGCAACATCCTCCTCATCGGTCCCACCGGCGTGGGCAAGACGCTCTTGGCGCAGACGCTAGCGCGCATCCTGGACGTGCCCTTCACCATCGCCGACGCGACTACGCTCACGGAAGCGGGCTACGTCGGCGAGGACGTCGAGAACATCCTGGTGCGGCTGCTCCAGGCCGCGGACTTCAACGTGTCCGAGGCCGAGCGCGGCATCGTCTACATCGACGAGATCGACAAGATCGCCCGCAAGTCCGAGAACCCGAGCATCACGCGCGACGTGTCGGGCGAGGGCGTGCAACAGGCCCTGTTGAAGATCCTGGAGGGAACGGTGGCGAGCGTCCCGCCCCAGGGCGGCCGCAAGCACCCGCAGCAGGAGTACATCCAGGTGAACACGAAGGACATCCTGTTCATCTGCGGGGGCGCGTTCGACGGGCTCGAGAAGATCATCGAGTCGCGCACCGGGCGGCGCCAGATCGGCTTCACCAAGGAAGAGGTCGCCAAAGGCGCGCCCGAGAAGATCAAGAAGAACCCCTTCATCGACGTCGAGCCGGACGACCTGCTGCGCTACGGCCTGATCCCCGAGTTGGTGGGGAGGCTCCCGGTGGCGGTGCCGCTCGACTCGCTCGACGAAGACGCGCTGATCCGCATCCTCATCGAGCCGAAAAACGCGCTCTCCAAGCAGTACCAGAAGCTGTTCGAGCTCGAGGACGTGCGGCTCACCATCGAGAAGGACGCGCTCACGGCCATCGCGCAGAAGGCGATCAAGCGCGGCACCGGTGCCCGGGGCCTGCGCGCCATCCTCGAAGAGATGATGACCGACATCATGTTCGACCTGCCGAGCCGCGATGACGTGCGCGAGGTCGCCATCACCTCGGAGTGCGTCACCGAAGGTCGGCCCCCGCTGCTCGTCACCGAGCGCGTGCGCCAGAAGAAAGAAGCCTGACCGCTCCGGAACCCCGCTTCATCGGCTCATTCCCGCGGGCCGACGTCCTACTCGCTCCTGCCCTTCCCGAAGTCGCCCTGATCGGTCGATCGAACGTCGGAAAATCGAGCCTGTTGAATGCGCTGGCCGGACGCCGCATCGCCAAGACCTCCGGAACGCCGGGGAAGACCCGGGCGATGAATGTGTTCGAGATGCGTGTCTACTACGTCCTGGACCTCCCCGGCTACGGCTACTCCCGCGCGTCGCGGGGCGACCGGGCCGCCTTCCGCGGGCTCATCACCCATACGCTCGATCGCCCCCGGCTCGCGGGCGTCCTCTGGCTGCTCGACATCCGCCGCGACCCCTCCGACGACGACCGCGCGATGCAGGAACTGTTTGCCGCGCGCGAGACCCCGGTGCTGGCGGCGTTCACGAAGAGCGACGTGCTGGCCCGGGCCGCACGCGCGCGCCGCGAACGAGAGCTGCAAGGCGTGCTCGAGCTCGATGACGATCAGGTGATCGTGACGAGCGCACGGAAGAACGAGGGGATCGAGGAGCTGCGGGAGAGCATCGACCAGCTCCTCGGCCGCGTGCAATAGCCGATAGCCGAATGCATTAGTCGGGATTACGCTCGTCGCGCAACGTTATTGTTGTCCCTCATGCGCTTCCTGATCGCACTACTCGCCGTCGCCGCCGTGGCCGCCGTGGGCTGGTCGCTGCGGCTCGGGCGCCGGCTGCGGCACAGCGAGCGCGACCGCAGGCGGGCGGCGGACGAGCTCAACCGCCGCCTGTCGGAGCTGTTCTCCCTCCAGGAGCTGTCGTTCATCCTGTCGGGGTCGCTGCAGCTCGACCGGATCGTCGAGCAGGTGGTCCGCTACGCGATGCGGTTTCTCGACGCCCAGGGGGCCCTCGTCGCCCTGGCGCCGGACGGCGAGGCGGCAGCGGCGGAAGCGGGAGAAGGACGGGAGGACCGCCCCCTGCTGCGGGTCACCGCCGCCGACGGCACGCTGGCGGCGCTCGCGGGTCGCTCCATCGGCGCTGACGATCCCGGTCTCGTCGTCCGGTCGCTGGGCCGGGAGCGGCTCGAGCTGGTGCGCAATTCGGGCGGGGAGCCGACGCGACTGGTCGAGGGCGTACAGGCCGAGTCCGCGGCGGCGGTCCCGCTGCGCGCCCATGGCGTGGTGGTGGGAACCCTGGTGATCGCGAACCCGCGCGGCGGTGCGTTCGCGTCGGAGGACATTCGCCTGCTCTCCACCGTGGCCACGCACGCGGCCATCGTGATCGCCAACGCGCGCTTCTTCGAGATGGTGCGGCACGCGAAGGAGCAGTGGGAGACGGCGTTCGATTCGCTCAGCGAGGGCATCGCCGTGGTGGACGACGCGGGACGGGTGCGCCGGGCCAACCGCTCCTTCGCCGCCCTGCTCGGCGCCCCGATCCCGGGCGTCATCGGGCGGGAGCTGGTCGCGGCCCTGGTGGGCGCTTCGCCTCCGCTAGTCGACCTGCTGGCGGCCGCGCGCGCGGGCGACCGGGTGCAGCCGATCGTGCTCCGCTCGACCACTTTGGGGCGTGCCATCCGCGTGACCGCCGCCCGCATCCCGGCACCGGGGGGGGCGCACGATCAGAGCCTGGTGGTGCTGGTCGAGGACGTGACGGACCAGCAGGCGATGGAATCCCACCTGATCCAGAGCGAGAAGCTCGCCGCCGTCGGACAGCTGGTTTCCGGGGTCGCGCACGAGCTCAACAATCCGCTCACCTCGATTGCCGGCCTGTCCGAGTTCCTGCTCGAGCAGAAGGAGCTCGGCGCGAAAGACCGTGGCCACCTGCGGGTGATTCACGAGCAGGCCGAGCGCGCCGGGCGCATTGTGCGCAACCTGCTCACGTTCGCGCGCAAGGGCCCAGGCGAGCAGGCGCCCGTGGACCTGAACGACGTGATCCAGCGGACCTTGCTGCTCATGAGCTACGACTTGACGCTCAAAGACATCGCGGTCGAGAAGGATCTGGGGACGCTGCCGCCGGTGCTGGGCGACCGCCACGCGCTGCAGCAGGTGCTCCTGAACCTTCTGAACAACGCGGCGCAGGCCGTCGCCGAGAATCCGCCGGAGCGGCCGCGCGTGATCCGGCTCGTCACGTGGTTCGACGACCGCGTGCGGATGAGGGTCACGGACTCCGGTGCCGGCATCCCAGACGACGTCCTGCCGCACCTCTTCACGCCGTTCTTCACCACCAAGGAGCCGGGTCAGGGGACGGGGCTGGGGCTCTCGATCACGTATTCGATCGTGGAAGCCCACGGCGGACGCATCGGGGTCGAGCGGCCGCCGGAAGGCGGGGCGGCGTTCCTGGTGGACCTGCCCGCGGCGCCGGCCGGCGTGGCGGTGCACGCGACGCCCGTGCCCGCGCCGGCGCCAGCGCCGCCGGCCGCGAAGCGGGCGATCCTGCTCGTCGACGACGATCCGGCGGTGCGCCGCATGGTGAAGGCGCTGTTCGGCCGGGAAGGCCACACGGTCGACGTGGCGCGCGACGCCCAGCACGGGCTCGACCTCGCCGGCGCCCGCGCGTACGATCTGATCCTCGCGGACGCGCAGGCGCGGGCGCGCGATCATCTGTTCGTGACGCGGCTCGTGGAAGCGCATCCGGCCCTCAAGGACCGGGTGCTGGTGGCGACGGGAGACGTGCGGCCGGGATCGGACGACGCGCTCGTGCGGCTCGGCCTGCGCTACGTCCGCAAGCCTTTCAACCTGCGCGATCTGCGGGACGAGGCGGCGCGCATGTGGGCCGCGGGCGCGCTGTCGTAGGCCTCAGCGGGCCACCCGAACACGGCGAGGTTCACCGCCCCGCCCGGCGCGAACTTCACCCCCTCACGGAGCAAGAGGGCCCGCTGTACGACGGACCCGTGGTCTGCGCCCGAGAGCGAGATCCGGCCCGCCGCGTTGAGCACGCGCCACCAGGGGACGTCGGCATCTTCGGGAAGCGCCGAGAGGGCCCAGCCGACCGTGCGCGCAGCCCCGGGCCGACCGGCGAGCCGCGCCACGAGGCCGTACGTCGCGACGCGGCCTTTGGGGATGTGGCGAACCACTCGGTAGATGCGGTGATAGAACGGATTCACATGCGGTCGGCGCTTGTCCAGGTCTCCAGTCGGTCCGTCCGATCCCCTCCTTAGCTTATCCGCAGCACGTCTTCCAGCAAGCCCGCGTCTCCGGACCCGAGGATTGACAAAACGTCGTCCAGTGCTCTGCGCTCCCGCGGCCAGGCGAAGCGCGCGGCGGCGGCCGCCGGGGCCAGCCACTCCAACCGGTCGTGCTCGGTCGACGCGCGCAGCGGGGCGGCGCCCGCCACGACGGCCGCGAACACGGGTATCAGCGCGATCTCGTCGGTCCGGTGGCGGTAGAACGCCTCTACGCGCGACAGATTGTACAGCCGGGCGGGGTCGAGTCCCGTCTCTTCACGCACTTCGCGCAGCGCCGCCTGGACCGGCGTCTCGCCCGCCTCGATGTGCCCGTGCACCGTCTCCCACGAGCCCGGAGAGCGGCCGCCCGGTGCGCGCCGCAGCACGAGCACCTCGAAGCCCGCTGCTCCGACCCGGAGCACGTAGGCGTCGACGAACGCGACGTGGACTGATGTCACAAGAGGGGAGAGGGGAGAAAGGAGACGTTCGCCTCAGCGTCGCCGGCCCAGCACCGCCTCCAACCGCGCGGACAGGGCCCGCGCGCGGAACGGCTTCGTGAGGAAGTCGTCCGCCCCGAGCTCGAACACGCGCACCTCGTTGTCTTCGTCGCCCTTCGCGGTGAGCACGATGACGGGGATCGACGCCGTCGCCGGGCGCGAGCGCAGATGCGACAGCACGCCGTACCCGTCGAGCCCGGGGAGATTCAGGTCCAACACGATGATGTCGGGTCCGACGCGGTCGATCTGGTCCAGCGCCTGTACGCCGTCGCGCGCCTCCGCCACGTCGTAGCCGTCGCGCTCAAGCAGATCGCGCATCACCTTGCGCAGGCTGTCCTCGTCGTCGACGAGCAGGACCTTGACGGCGGGGAGGCCGTGGGGGCCGGAGCGCCGTGCGGGCAGGGGCTCCTCCAGCAGCTCGAAATCCTCCACCAGCGAGTCGGCGGTCGGCTCGGGGGCGAGCGCGGCGCCGGCGTGCGGCGCGTGCTGCGGCTGCGGCACGCCGCCGCCCGGGCGCCGGGGTGCTGCCGCCGGCCCCGATGGCCGCTCCTCCTCCTGCGGGATGTCGACGACGCGCGTCAGCTCGTCGAGCGTCGATTCACCCCGCAGCACGTGCTCCAGCCCGGACTCAAACAGGCCCTTCATTCCGCCGCGGCGCGCGGCGCCCGCGATGTGCTCCGCGGTCTCGCCCGCCGCGATGCGCCGCTCCACCTCGGCCGTGACCGTCAGCACCTCGACGATCGAGAAGCGGCCGCGGTATCCGGTCATGGCACAGTCGGGACAGCCGGCGGCGCGGTACAGTGGGGTTCCCTTCGGAACCCACTTCCCGAGACGGTCGGGCGGAGCCTCCATCCACACTTCTTTGCAGGTGGGGCACAGCTTGCGCATCAGCCGCTGGGCCAACACGCCCCGCAGGGCCGCGGCGATCTTGTAGGCCTCCACGCCGATGTCCACGAGCCGGGTGACCGCGTTCGACGCGTCGTTGGTGTGCAGCGTGGAGAGCACCAGGTGTCCGGTGAGCGACGCCTGCACGGCGATCTGGGCCGTTTCGCGATCGCGGATCTCGCCGATCAGCACGACGTTCGGGTCCTGGCGCAGAATCGAGCGCAGCGCCGAGGCGAACGTGAGCCCGGCCTTCTCCTGCACCTGCACCTGCACGATCCCTTGCATCCGGTACTCCACCGGATCCTCGACCGTGACGATGTTGACGCCCTCGCTCTTGATCTGGTTGATGCACGAGTACAGGGTCGTGGTCTTGCCCGAGCCGGTCGGGCCGGTGACGAGGATGATGCCCTCGTGGTTCTCGAGCAGCCGCTTGATGCCCTCCGTCTCGTTGGTATTCAGCCCCAGGGAGTCGAGCGACTTGACCGTGGCGCGCGAATCGAGAATACGGATCACGACCTTCTCGCCCAGCGCCGCCGGCAGCGTCGACACGCGCAGGTCGATCGGCTGGCCGTTTACCGCCACGCGTGCGCGGCCGTCCTGCGGCCGCAGCCGGTCGGCGATGTCGAGCGACGACATGATCTTGATACGCGAGATCAGCGGCAGCCCCGCCTGGCGCGGAATCTTCATCACCTGGCGCAGCACGCCATCGATGCGATAGCGCACCGCCACCCCGCCCTCTTCGGGCTCGATGTGGATGTCGCTCGAGCGCGCCAGGATGCCCTCCGAGATGATCAAATCCACCAGGCGCACCACCGGGCGCTGGCTCGCCTCGGCCTCGGACGCCGCCAGCGTGATCTCGTCGGGAGCCACGTCCTTCAGGTGCTCGAGCGCGGTCTCGCTTTCCATGCCCTCGAGCAGCTTGTCCACCGCCTTCTCGGGGCGGTACATCTCGTCCAGCCGCTCGGCGATCTTGGACGGCGCGAGCAGCTGCATGCGGATTTCCCGCGCCGTCGCGAACGCGAGCGCCTTCTCCGCGTCCAGATCGAACGGGTTCGCGGTGGCGACTTCCAGGTAGGAGT
>QHTP01000336.1 GCA_003220855.1 Gemmatimonadota bacterium | reverse complement strand
TCCGCCCGATTCTCCTGGTACATCGCGTTGGCCCAGCTGGCTCACGACGCGGGAATACTCGGCCTCGACGGCGGGAGCCCGCTCCACGTTCGGACTGATTCGACGGGAATGCCCAAATAATAGATGAAGCTCTCCAACCTGGTCGCGGCGCTCGTGCTCTTCACCCTGCTCGCGTGCTCCCGCAAGGGAGCCGGCGGATCGCTCCGCGTCCCGGTCACCGTGGCTCATGCCGAGCAGCGCGCCGTGCCGTTCGAAATCCCCGCGACCGGGACCGCCGAGCCCATGCAGACGGTGTCGGTGCAGTCCCAGGTCACCGGTGTCCTGACCCGCGTGACGTTCCACGAGGGCGACGAGGTCGCCGCCGGGCAGGTGTTGTTCGAGATCGACGCGCGGCCGTTCCAGGCGGCGCTCGACCAGGCCAGCGCCATGCAGGCGCGCGACCAGGCGCAGCAGCAGGCCGCCGAGCTCGATGCGCAGCGCTACGCCGAGCTGGTCAAACGAGACTATGTCACCAAGTCGGACTACGAGGCCAAGCGGGCCGCCGCCGACGCGCTCCAGGCGACGGTCCGCGCGGACTCCGCCGCGGTCGCCAACGCGGCCCTCAACCTCGAGTGGGCCACCATCCGAGCCCCGATCGCGGGGCGCACGGGGCGGCTGCTGGTGCGCGAGGGCAACCTGGTGCGCGCCAACAACCCCGACCCGCTGGTGATCATCAATCAGATCCATCCGATCCTGGTGCGCTTCGCGGTGCCCGAGCAGCACCTCGCCGCCATCCAGCGCTACCGCCGCAACCGCTTGCCGGCGCTGGTGAGCCCGTCCAAAACCGACACCGTGTTCACGGAGGGCGTGCTGTCGTTCGTGGACAACAGCGTGGATACGACGACCGGGACCGTGCTCCTCAAGGCCGAGTTCCCCAACCGCGACAACGCCCTCTGGCCCGGGGAATTTCTCAATGTGCGACTGCAGCTCTACGTCGAGGACAGTGCGGTCGTGGTCCCGTCGCAGGCCGTGATGACCGGGCAGCAGGGGACCTATCTGTTCGTGGTGAACCAGGACGGCACCGCGCGCTCGCAGCCCGTGACGGTCGAGCGCACCGCCGGCGTGTACACGGTGATCGCGCAGGGCGTGCGCGGGGGCGATGAGGTCGTGACCGACGGCCAGCTGCGGCTCGTAACCGGCGCGGCCGTCGAGGTGAAGGGCGTAGCCGAGGCGGCGCGGGAGCTAGGAGGCGACAAATGAGCATCTCCGAGCTGTTCATCAAGCGCCCCGTCATGACGACCCTCGTCATGATGGGCATCCTCGTGTTCGGGCTGATGTCCTACCGGCTGCTCTCGGTGAGCAATCTACCCAACGTCGACTTCCCAACCATCCAGGTGAACGCGAGCCTTCCGGGCGCGAGCCCCGAGACCATGGCGTCCGCCGTGGCGACGCCGCTCGAGAAGCAGTTCTCGACGATCGCCGGCATCGACCAGATGACGTCTTCGTCGACCCTGGGCAGCACGAACATCACGCTGCAGTTCACCCTGGACCGCAACATCGACGCCGCGGCGCAGGACGTCCAGGCCGCCATCTCCAAGACCCTGCGCCAGCTCCCGACCGGCATCGTGCCGCCCTCGTATCAGAAGGTGAACCCGGCCGACCAGCCGATCATTTACTACGCCATGAGCACGGCCACGCTGTCGCTCTCGGCGCTGGACGAGTACGCCGAGACCTTCATCGCGCAGCGCTTGTCCACGGTCGAGGGCGTGGCGCAGGTCAACGTGTACGGAGCGGCGAAGTACGCGGTGCGGGTCCAGCTCGATCCCAAGGCCCTGGCGACGCGGGCGCTCGGGATCGACGAAGTGGCCGGCGCGATCGCGGCCGGCAACGTGAACCTGCCGACGGGCATTCTGTGGGGGCCGCACCGCGCCTACACCGTGCAGGCGACCGGGCAGCTGGAGGACGCGGGTGCGTTCCGGCCGCTGGTGATCGCCTTCCGGAACGGCGCCCCCGTGCGCCTCCAGGACGTGGGACGGGTGCTGGACGACGTGCAGGACAACAAGAGCGCCGCCTGGTACAACGGCAGCCGCTCCATCATTCTGGCGATTCAGCGGCAGCCGGGCGCGAACACGGTGGACGTCGCGGGCCGCGTGCGGACCGTCATGGCGAGCTTGGCGCAGCTGCTGCCGGCGTCGGTCGATCTGCGGCTGCGGTTCGACCGCTCCGACTCGATCCGCGCCTCCCTTACCGACGTGAAGTTCACGCTGTTTCTGACGCTGGCGCTCGTGGTGCTGGTGATCTTCCTCTTCCTCCGCAACCTCTCGGCGACGATCATCCCGAGCCTGGCGCTGCCGTTCTCGCTGGTGGGCACCTTCGCCGTGATGTACGCGCTCGACTACAGCCTCGACAACCTGTCGATGATGGCGCTGACGCTATCGGTGGGCTTCGTGGTGGACGACGCCATCGTGATGCTCGAGAACATCGTGCGCCACATGGAGAAGGGGACGCCGCCGATGGAGGCGGCGTTTGCGGGGTCGCGGGAGGTGGGCTTCACCATCCTCTCCATGACGCTGTCCCTGGCTGCCGTGTTCATCCCGGTGCTGTTCATGGGCGGGATCATCGGGCGGTTGTTCCATGAATTCGCCGTGACCATCGGCGCGGCGATCCTCGTCTCCGGCGTCGTCTCACTCACGCTCACGCCGATGCTGTGCAGCCGATTCCTCAAGTCGTCACATGAGGAACAGCACAGCAAGTTCTACGACGCTTCGGAGCGCGTCTACCAGCGGGTGCTGCGGTGGTACGAGGACAGGCTCGCCTGGGTAATGCAGCGCCGGGCCGCGTCGCTGGTCTTCTCCGCGCTCATCCTCCTGGGCACGGTCGTGCTCTTCGCCGTCGTGCCGAAGGGGTTCCTGCCGAGCGAGGACAGTTCCCAGATCTTCGGGACCACCGAAACCGTCCAGGGGACGTCGTACGACGATCTGGTCAGCCACCAGCTCCAGGTCATGGCGATCCTGCAGCAGGACACGGCCAACGTGGACGGCATGATGTCGTTCCTGGGCGGGGGCCAGATCAACCAGGGGCGCGTGTTTCTGCAGCTCAAGCCCCGCTCGCAGCGCCGCCTGAGCGTGGACGAGCTGATCCGGGTCTACAACGCCAAGCTGGCGGGGATCCCCGGGATTCAGGTATTCCTCCAGAACCCGCCGCCGATCCGCATCGGTGGGCGGCTCTCGAAGAGCCAGTACCAATTCACGCTGCAGAGCCCCGACATCCACGCGTTGTACGACAACGCGAAGCAGCTCGAGGGCAAGATGCGCCAGCTGCCCGGGCTCGTGAACGTTACCACCGACCTGCAGATCTCGAGCCCGCAGGCCACCGTGGCCATCAACCGCGACCGGGCGGCCGCGCTCGGGGTCACGGCGCAGCAGGTCGAGACAGCGTTGTACGACGCCTACGGCTCCGGGCAGGTCTCGACGATCTACACGCCGACCAACCAGTACTGGGTGGTCATGGAGCTCTTGCCCGAGTACCAGCAGGACCTGTCGGCGCTCAGCCTACTCTACATCCGCTCGAACAATGGGACGCTGGTGCCGCTCGCGTCGCTCGCCACGATCACGGCGAGCGTCGGCCCGCTCACCGTGAACCACGCGGGCCAGTTGCCGTCGGTCACGATCTCGTTCGACCTGAAACCGGGCATATCGATCGGCACGGCGGTCGTCGACGTACAGCGCGTGGCGCGGCAGTCGTTGCCCTCGAGCATCACCAGCAGCTTCTCGGGCACCGCCCAGGCGTTCCAGTCGAGCCAGTCGGGCCTGCTCATGCTGCTCGTCCTCGCGGTGTTCGTGATCTACATGGTGCTCGGGATCCTGTACGAGAGCTTCATCCACCCTCTCACGATTCTCTCGGCGCTGCCGTTCGCGGGGTTCGGCGCGCTGCTGACGCTGCTCATCTTCCGGGTCGACCTGAGCGTCTACGCTTTCGTCGGCATCATCATGCTCGTGGGCCTCGTGAAGAAGAACGGCATCATGATGATCGACTTCGCGCTCGAGGCGCAGCGCACGGAGGGCAAGTCGGCGCGCGAGGCGATCCTGCAGGCGTGCAGTATCCGGTTCCGGCCCATCATGATGACCACGATGGCCGCGCTCATGGGGACGCTGCCGATCGCGCTGGGCGTGGGCCAGGGCTCGGAGTCACGCCGCCCGCTCGGCATCGCCGTCGTGGGCGGGCTCGCGCTCTCGCAGTTCATCACGCTGTTCGTGACGCCCGTGATCTACACCTATCTGGACGAGCTGCAGCAGTGGCTGGAGCACCGGGCGCCGGTCGGTGCTGCGGCGGCGCCGGAGGTGTCGGCCGCGCCCGCGGACTGACGGGAACGGCGCGCCGAGGGCGGTCCCGGAGGCGAAGACGCAAGTGGTGAGGGGAGGGGATGTCGGCGTCCCGAGCCCGAGGGACCGCCCCTCGGCGCGCCCGCTTGAGGTGCGCTAACTTCTTCCCCATGCACGAATGGCAAGTGTGGTTCGTCGCCGCCCTGCTGCTCTTCGTGGCCGAGATGATCGCGCCCGGGTTTTGGCTGCTCTCGGTGGCCGTGGGCTCGCTCGCGGCGGGAGTGGTCGCCCTCGTCCTCCCGGGCGTCGTGGCACCGGCCCTCACCTTCGCCGCCGGCACCCTGCTCTCCCTCGTGGGCATTCGCCCCTTCCTGCTGCGGCACCTGCATCTCGCGGGGCGGGGCATCAAGACCAACGTGGACGCGCTCGCGGGCAAGGTGGGCATCGTGTCGGAGCGCATCGACCCGGGTA
>QHTP01000335.1 GCA_003220855.1 Gemmatimonadota bacterium | reverse complement strand
GAGCTGGGGCCGGTGCTCACCGCGCTGATCCTCGCGGGCCGCATCGGCGCGCGCTACGCCGCCGAGCTAGGCACCATGCGGGTGACCGAGCAGATCGACGCGCTCGAGAGCCTGGGTCGCTCCCCCGTGTCCCACCTGCTGCTGCCGCGGGTGATCGCCGGGCTGCTCGTCGTGCCGGCGCTCACCATGTTCGCCAACGCCATGGGCATCGTGGTGGGCTACATGGTCGCCAAGGGCTCGCTCGGCCTCACCTACGCGGACTTCGAGTACGGGGCGCGCTACTTCTTCCGGCCGCTGGACCTGTGGTATTCGCTCATCAAGAGTTACTGCTTCGCCGGCGCGGTGACCCTCATCCCCTGCTACATCGGCTTCAACACGCAGCAAGGCGCGGAAGGTGTGGGCCGATCGACCACCACGGCGGTGGTGTCGGCGTCGGTCGCGATCCTCGTGCTCGACGCCCTCACTACCAAGCTGCTGCTGGGCGTGAAATGATCGAGCTCCTCAACGTCTCCAAGCGCTTCGTGGACAACGTGGTGCTGGACGGCGTGTCGCTCACGGTGAGCGAAGGCGAGACCGTCGCGCTGCTCGGCCCCTCGGGCGTGGGCAAGAGCGTCACCCTCAAGACCATCAACGGTCTGCTGCGCCCCGACTCGGGCGACGTGATCGTGGACGGGCTGCACGTGCCCAGGCTCAAGCGGAAGGAGCTTTCACAGTTACGTGCGAAAATTGGTTACGTGTTCCAGTACGGCGCCCTGTTCGACTCCATGACCGTGCACGAGAACATCCGGCTCGGCATCACCGACGAGACGTGCTACGCCGACGACAAGTATTGCGAAAACCGCGTGCAGGAATGTCTGCGGCTCGTGAACCTGGCGCTCGACGTGGCCGGCAAGTATCCCGCGGAGCTGTCGGGCGGGATGAAAAAGCGCGTGGGCATCGCGCGCGCCATCGCCGGGAAGCCCAAGTATCTCCTGTACGACGAGCCGACCTCGGGGCTCGACCCGGTGAACGCCGACGTGATTGACGGTCTCGTGGAGCGCCTGCAGGACGAGCTGGGCGTCACCAGTGTGGTCGTGTCGCACGACGTGCGTGGCTCGTTCCGCGTGGCCGACCGCGTGGCGCTCTTGTGGCAGGCGAAGATCCGCGCCGTGGGGACGGCCGAGGAGATCCTCGCGTCGCAGGATCCCGCGGTGCAGCAGTTCCTGGAGCGCGACCTCGAGATGGCGGTGATCCGCGAGTCGGGCGGCGGGGTGAGGGGAGGGGGGGCGGATGGACATCACGTATAAACAGGAAGTCCGGGTCGGGCTGCTCGTGCTGGTGGGGTTCGTCGTGTTCACGGGCTTCATGTTCTGGCTCACCGGCCGCTCCCTCGTGTCCAAGACCGTCCCGACCAACGTCGTCTTTAAGAACGTCAGCGGCTTGAAAGAAGGCGACCCGGTGCGCGTGTCGGGCGTGAAAAAGGGCCGGGTGGGCCCGGTGCGGCTGCAGCGGGTGGGCCAGGTGACGGTGACGCTGCAGCTCGATCCGGAAGTGCGGCCCCACAAGGACGCGCGCGCCACGGTCGCCTCGGCGGACTTTCTCGGCGCCAAGTACGTGGACTACGACCCCGGCGTGAGCGACACGATGCTGCCCGCGAGAGAGGCGATTCAGGGTCTGACCGAGGAGCAGTTCGCCGACGTGGCCCAGGGGGCGGCCAAGAGCGCGCAGGAGCTGATCGCCAACGTGAACAAGGGGCTGAACCCGGGCCAGCTGGCGAGCGACATCCACGCCACGCTGATCGCGACGCAGCGCGGGATGGAAGCGCTTACGAAGGCGACCAACGGTCCGGTGATCCAGCAGACTCAGGCGACGCTCGCGTCGTTGGAGCGCGTGATGGCACACCTCGACACGCTGCTCGGCGCCGCCAACCCCGCGCAGACCGGCAAGCGGCTCGACACGCTGAGCACGAACCTGACTCAGTTGACCCGCAGCCTAGCCGACGCGACCGGGTCGCTCAAGGGGTTGCTCGACAAGATGGACAAGGGGGAGGGGACGCTCGGCAAGATGGCGACCGACACGCTGCTCTATAAGAACCTGAATGCGACGCTCAAGTCCCTTTCCGAGCTCCTGACGGATCTCAAGGAGCGGCCGGGGAGATACTTGACGGTCAAGGTCTTCTAGGAGCGGGCAGCGGGTCTCCCTCCGCGACAAAACAACACAGTCGCTGCGGGAGACCCGCTGCCCGCTCCCCGTCCGTGCCGCCTGCTACCAAATCGTTGCTTTGAGACTGTCCGCCCTTACCATCGTGTCTCCGGGCTTGCAGCCGAAGGCGTCTGCAAACTCCCTCAGGTTCGACAGCGCTGCCATGCCGCGCCACTGCGCCGGGGCGTGGGGGTCCACCACCACCTGATTGCGCAGGTATTGGTCGGTCGCTTTGGCGCGCCAGATCTGGGCCCACGCGAGAAAGAAGCGCTGCTCCGGCG
The DNA here is from genome assembly GCA_003220855.1 of Gemmatimonadota bacterium. GTDB lineage: Bacteria > Gemmatimonadota > Gemmatimonadetes > Gemmatimonadales > GWC2-71-9 > AG41. Next base: position 172 of record QHTP01000335.1, on the reverse strand, counting down.
TGAAGCCGTCGATCTTGGGCGGGAGCGGTTTGCCGGCGAGCGACCGCTCGAACGCCGCGTAAGCGATCTTCAGGCCGCCCAGGTCGGCGATGTTCTCGCCCAGGGTGAGGCGGCCGTTCACGTGGGTACTGCTGTCCACCACGGTGTAGGCGTCGAACTGCGCCACGACTCG
>QHTP01000239.1 GCA_003220855.1 Gemmatimonadota bacterium | reverse complement strand
CGCGAACAAGAGGAACGCGCTGATCGATATGAACTCGTTCATCGGCTGGTAGGGCTTGAGGAAGTCGTACTGCGTCGGATCGTAGATCCGCCGCATGTGCCCCCCCATGCCGAGGATGTGCATTGGGAAGAAGGTGAGGTTGTAAAACAGGAACGTGAGCCAGAAGTGCACCTTGCCCCAGCCCTCGTGCATCAGCCGCCCGAACATCTTGGGATACCAGTACGGGATCGCGGCGAACAGCGCGAACAGGCTGCCGCCGAACAGCACGTAGTGCAGGTGGGCCACGATGAAATACGTGTCGTGGATGAACATGTCCACCGGCGTCGCGGCCATGAAGATCCCCGACAACCCGCCGATCACGAACATCGCCACGAACGCGATGGCGTTGAGCATCGGCACCGTGAACTTCAGGTTGCCGCGCCACATCGTCCCCATCCAGTTGAACGTCTTGACCGCCGAGGGGACGGCGATCACCAGCGTCGACACCATGAACGACGATCCGAGCGTCGGGTTCATCCCGCTCACGAACATGTGGTGGCCCCACACGATCCAGCCCAGGAACGCGATCGCCACGATCGCGAACACCATGGAGTGGTAGCCGAAGATCGGCTTGCGGCTGCCGTTGGCGATGATGTCCGAAACCATGCCCATCGCGGGCAGGATCAGGATGTAGACCTCGGGATGGCCGAAGAACCAGAACAGATGTTGCCACAGGAGCGCCTGGCCGCCCGCCGCGGGATCGAAGAAATGCGTGCCGATGATCTGGTCGAACAGCAGCATGATCGCCGCGCCGGAGAGCACGGGCAGGGCGAGCAGGCCGAGGATGGCGGTGATGAACAGCGACCAGACCGACAGCGGCATGCGGAACCACGTCATCCCGGGCGCGCGGTTGTTGATGATGGTCGTGATGTAGTTGAGCGAGCCGAGAATCGAAGACAGGCCGACCAGAATGATCGAAACCGACCAGAGCTCCTGCCCGAGCGACGCCCCCGAGTAGTCGTGCCGCGCCGACAGCGGCGCGTACATCGTCCACCCGGCGCGCGCCGCGCCGTCCGGCACGAACAGGCTCGAGAGCATCACGAACCCTGCCGCGAAGAACGACCAGAACGACCACATATTGATGCGCGGGAACGCCATGTCGTGCGTCCCGATCTTGAGCGGGATCAGAAAATTCGCGTACACCCCCACGAGCAGCGGCATGATGGCGAAGAACACCATGAACGTGCCGTGCATCGTCACGAGCTGGATGTAGTACTCCGGCAGGATCACGCCGCCCGGCGCCATGGTCTCGGGGAGCACGCCGCCCCCCGGCATCGGCTTCCCGGGGAACCCGAGCTGCCAGCGCATCTGCATCGCCAAGAGCCCGCCAACCAGTAGGAAGAACAGGCTCACGAACAGGAACTGGATGCCGATGATCTTGTGATCGGTCGAAAACACGTACTTCCGGATGAAGCTCCGGTCGTCGTGATGCGCGGAGGCGGGATGCGCGGTCGCGGCCACGGTGGTCATGACGAGGCCTCCTGGGCAGCCTGCTTCATCCAGGCGTCGTACTCCTCTTGAGTCTGGACGAACACCTGGGCCCGCATGCGGTAGTGCCCGAGTCCGCAGAGCTGCGAGCAGCCGAGCTCATACGTCCCCGGCACCGTCGCCTGGAACCAGGCTTTGATGTCCATCCCGGGCACGGCGTCCTGCCGGACCCGAAACTGCGGCACGTAGAACGAATGGATGACGTCTTCGGACGACAGCAGGACGACGATCGGCCGGCCTACCGGCACGTGCAGCTGATTGCGGACCGTGAAGTCGTCGGGCGTGCCGAGCTTGCCGTCGGGTCCCGGATAAGTGATCTGCCACTCGAACTGCTTCGCGTGGATCGCGATCGGGTAGGCGTTCGGTGGGATGCTGTTGCGGCCCTTGATCTCGACCCAGTAATGGTTGCTGATGAGGCCGAGCGCCACCATGGTGACTGCGGGGATCGCGGTCCAGATCACTTCCGCGCGTGTGCTGCCGTGCGTATAAAACGCCTTACGGCCCGGTCGCTGCCGGTATTGCACGACGAACCAGATCAATCCGACCTCGACCAGCACGAACGCGATGCCCGTGATGATCAGGATCGCCAGAAACAGGCCGTCGATCGGCCCGGCGAATGTCGAAGCCTTGAGCGGCAGCCACCAACTCATGGGCTCTCCTCGGTTAGTTCACTTGGCGGCGAACGTGAAGTCCGCCGTCTTCGTCTCGCTCCCCGCCACCGTCACGGTCGCGGTCTGCGTGCCGTACTTCTCCTGCCAGGCTTCGACCGTGTAGGTCCCGGGCGGGAGTCCCTTGATCGTGAAGCTGCCGTCCGAGCCCGAGACCGCGAAGAACGGGTGCGGCAGCACGCCCAGCCACGCGTGCATCCAGCCGTGCACGTTGCACTCGAGCGGCACCATCACTTCCGGGGCCGTGAAGGTGCGGTCCGACGTCATGACCGTGGGCTGGCTGATGTTGAACGGGCGGTTCTTCGTCCCCTTGGCCTTGATGTTGTGCAGGATGCCGTCGGAGTTCTTGATGGCGAGCTGCTGGCCGACCAGGATGCCGAGCACGTGTGGATGGTAGCGGCAGCCGTCCTGGTCGAGCGTGACCGGGCCGGCGGGCGCGGGCGCCTTGTAGCCCTCGGGCAGGCCGGCCTTCACGTAGACGAACACGTTGGCGAGCGTGCCGTTGGCGTTCACGACCACGGCCTCGTCCGTGGGCGGCGCGGCCGTGTATTTCGCCTTGCACTTCGGCTCCTCGGTCATGTCGATCTTCGGCATGGTGGGCTTGGCACCGGTGAACTTCACCTTGCCGCTGATCGTCGCGCCGCCCTGCGCCGCGGGGAGGGGCGCGCGCATCCACCCTGCGAGTGCCAACACCAACAGCACGACTCCCGTCGCCGCCACAGCTCCAAGCTTCCGCATCCCGCCTCCTCGATGAAAGTCCCGCACGCTATCGCTGTCTCCCAGCCCGAGCCGTAGCGCGCCGCTGGGCCCGCCGGACGACCACGAGTCCCAGCCCCAGCGTCACGAGCATCGCCAGCACCGGAGAAATGAACACGCCCGGCGGCGTGGGCCGATCGAGCGCCAGGAAGTACCAGGTGCTCACGGCCATGCGCGAGCCGTGTTCCCCGCTGGAGCCGTCCCAGCCGAAGAAGGCCACCGGAATCGCCCGGCCGGCCGCAAGCTGAACTTCGTTGGCCGTATCGGGCGTGGCAAGGGCGCGCGTGAACACGAGCCTCCACTCGCCGTGATCGAAGCTCGCTTGCGCCGCGACGGCCCCAGGCAGGGTGTCGAACCGGTCGATGCCCCGGGCCAGACCCGCGAGGCTCTTGCGCGGGCTGCTCGTCCAGCGCCACTGGTAGACCGGGTCGGTCTCGCTGCCCATCAAGAAGTACGGGCGCTCCATGCCCGCCGGACTCTCCGGGAGACGGCGGGGGAACTGCACCGCCAGCTGGTCGGGCCACGGTTCCGCCTTGGGCGGGCCCGAGTCGTCGCCCGCAACGGTCTCGAGCACGCGCTGCTCGAATGGCAGCCACGCGCTGTCGGGGCTCTGGGTGCGATCGTCCCAGCTCACCCGCAGCGCGAGTGTGCGGCCGTCGTGCACGCCCTGCACCCACACGCCGGTCACCGCGGGCGCGAACCAGCGCCCCTTGCGCACCACCTGCCCGACCAGCGGGAACCAGTAGCGGCCCACGCGCGCCCACGTCGAATCGTCGGGGGAGACCGGCGTCGGCCCGACAATCTGCGGCGCATGGATGACGTCCCGCACCTCGGGCGGCTCCGGCGGCGAGAGCGAGCGTACGTACTGGGCCAGCCGCCACAGCTGCTCATCGGTCAGAAACTTCTGGTCGATCAGGTCCGAGAACGAGGGCATCGGCGTCCCGTCGAGCCCGGTGCGCAGCCGGTGGTAGATCTCCACCGCGCTGCCGCCGCCGCGAAACCGCCAGCTCTGGTGCAGGTCCGCCGCGAAGATGGGAAAGCCGGCGTCGTCCTTGAGCGTGCGCGCGGACGGCCCGTCCCCCCGCCCCTGGTCGCCGTGGCACTTCCGGCACCCGATGGAATCGTAGAACTGCCGCCCCGTCTTGAGGGCCGTCGCCCCGGTCGCGCCGCTCGGCTCGCCCGAGAACTTGAGCGCGGCCACATGCTGGCTCGTGTCCGCGAAAAACGACGAGAACGTCTTGATGTACGCCACCACGTCGCGCCGCTCGGCGTCCGACAGCCGCCCCTTCCACGCCGGCATCGCACTCCCGGGCAGCCCCTCGTCGATCGCCCGCATCAGGTCGGCGTCGGTCGGCAGCTGACCCGAAGCCGTCGTGCGGATCTTGTAGATCGCGCCCGTGAAATTGCGCGGCCGGGGGAGCATGTGCGCGGCCGCCACGCCGTCGCCCGCGCCCCCGTCGCCGTGGCAACCGGCGCACCATTTGACGTAGACGGCCTTCCCTCTCGTCGTGTCCTGGACGGGGAAAGGGGAATGGGAAATGGGGAATGGTGCCGCTCCCGCGAGCAGGAGAAGGGCGCTAATCATCACCTTTCCCCTTTCCCGATTCCCCTTTCCCGGGTTCGGTCTCCCACCTTCTCGGCTTCCACCCCGTCTGGTCGTACAGGAACAAGATCACCGACCAGATCTCGCGCTCCGTGAGGAAATCCTCCCACTGCGGCATCGCCGAGTTCCACGGCGTGCCCTCGCGTGGCAGCCCCGGCCCGCCCTTGGCCACGCGCCAGAACACAAAGCTCTCCGTGAGCTGTGCGATGGTGCCGTTGTCCTGGAAGTTGGCCGGGAGGGGATTGAAGCCGGACGCGAAATGCCCCTGACCGTCGAGGTGGTCCCCGTGACAGGGCAGACAGTTCCGGTAGTAGACCCCTTTCCCCTCCGCCAGGTAGAGCGGGAGCGACTCCGGGTGCGCGCGCAGCGGGTTCTCGAGGCCCGTCAGCGTGATCGACTTGCCCCGGAAGGTGATTTCCGTGGGCGGAGCCGGGTGGATCGAGCGGAGATTGGGCGGCGCGGCGACGGTGGTGGCCACCTGTCCGTACGCGATGAGCCCCACCAGGACGGTCACCACCACGAGCAGCGCCGCCCGCGCCACGCGCAGCCGCGGCTCGACCAGCACGGCCTCGATCGGCTCCTTGAAGCGGGCCCAACGCTCCTCGTTATCGCTCACGTAGATGAGCAGGCCGACGAGCACCGTGACCATGTACTGGAGGACCACGCTCTTCGGGACGATGGCGCTCCCCGGGAGCAGGGGCACCACCCACACCACCACGATGTAGGCGAGAACGAGAATTCCCACCGCCTGCCAGAACGGGTGCGCGGCGTAGCGCCGCACCGCGGGCGCGGCGGTCATTTGTGGGCCGCCAGGTATTGCACCAGCGCTTCGAGCTGCGCGGCGTTCATCATGGTGCCGAACGCCTTGGGCATGATACCGGCGAGCCTCTCGTAACCTTTTGCAGTCGACGACGCCGGGTCCAGGATCTTCCTGCGGATCGATTCCGCGCTGCGGCGTGAGCCGACGTGCGTCAAGTCGGGCGCGATGACCTGCCCCTGGCCGTCGAGTTTGTGGCAGGCGAGGCACCCCGCCGCCTGGATGATGGCCTTGGGGTCGGTGCTGCCGCCGGCGAAAGCCGCTCCCCCCGCCCCACCCGCACCCCCAGCGGAGGTTGGGGAGGTTGGGGAGGTTGCGGGGATGTCCGACGCGCTCACGTCCACCGTGCCGCCTTGCGACTCCAGGAAGGCGATCACGGCCCAGACCTGCTGCGGCGAGAGCTGCTTGGTCATCACGGGCATGATCGGCTGATAGCCCGCCACGATGTATGCCGTCGGCTGGTCGAGCGACTCGTACAAATACTGCTTGCAGGTCTTTCCCGCCTCGCGCTTGCCGCAGCGGACGCCGATCGCCCCCGTGCCCTTTTCGTCGGTGAGGAGGTTGGGCGCGCGCGTGCCGAGCCCGTGGCACGTGGTGCAGCCGCCGATGCCGTTGAACACCTTCTCGCCCGCCGCCACGAGCTGCTCGGGCGTGACGTTCGCCCCCAGGGTGAGGGTCTGCGGCACCTCGGACTCGACCTGCGGGATTTTGTTGGCGATCAGGGTATAGAGCGCCAGTGTCCCGAGCACGATCGCGACGACCTTGAGGTTAGTGGCCCACATGGCGGCCCCCTCCCCCTCCCTCGCGGTCGCCGGTGGCGACGAACGTGGATTTCTCCGCCAGCCCGCCGAGCCAGAACACGAACCCGACGAGCGTGAGGAAGATCAGCACGCACAGGCTGATCATCTTGGACGCGTAGCCGAGTGCGGGCGTGGCGGCATACTTGCTCGTGTCCTGCACCACCTGCCACACGTGCCAGTACTGGCGGATGCCGGAGCGCGCGAATCCCATGAGCCCCATGAGCCACGTGAACGTGACCGCCAGGATGAACAGCGCGTACTGCGAGCGCGGCGGCATCTTGCCCCACTGGATCGCGCCCAGCGACTGTGCGCCGCGTCCCATCAGCACGTCGATCACGGTCACGGCCACGATGCAGCCCAGCACGGCGAGGACTTGATACACGCTGAAGCCGATCCGGACGATGGCCTCGACGAAATAGCCGCGGATGCCGTAGAACAGCACCACGCCGGCCGCGAGGGCGAACATCGCCCCCTGGATCATGGTCCCGCTCTTCGCCCACGGCACCACCGGGCGTGTGTTGGCGCGACGGTACAAGAGAAACGACAGGAACGTGGTGAGGATCATCAGGTTCACGGCGGTGTTCTTGGCGCTCATCACGCCCAGCGCGCCCAGGAACGGGTGGTGCGAGCCGCCCATCGCCGCCAGCTCCTTCGAGTCGGCGATCATCGTATGGGGCGTGCCCCACACGATCGCGCCGAGCACGAGCACGATCAGCAGGTACTTGGTGTAGGGCCGGAACCGCTCCGCGCCGGGAATGCGGCCCATGCCGATCCACAGGTAGTAATTGCCGGTGAGGAACAGCACCGCGATGAGGAACGCCTGGATCACCCACAGCCAGCTCATGAACCCGCCCATCATCGTGATGCCCATCGACTGGTCGTACTGGTAGATCTCGCGACCCAGCCAGTAGCCGGCGAACGGCAGCACGATCAGCGCGGAGATGGCGATGAAGTTGCCGACGTAACCCATCCAGTCGTAATGGGCGCGCTCTTCGTCGGTCTTCGCGGCGAGGAAGCGGTAGCTCGCGTACGCGGCAACGATCGCGCCGCCGAACACGACGTTGGCGATCAGCCGGTGCACGTTGATCGGCATCCAGGTCGCGTTGGCGATCGCGTGCCACAGCTTGATCGTCGCCGGATCGGTGGTCGGCGTGATGTCCCGCGGCGGGGTCATCATATAGGTGAGCCACGAGTTCGCGATGAACATCACGATGGTGCCCCACAGGTTCAGCAGCAGCCCGAGGCTCCAGTGGCCCAACTTCGGCCGCCCGTACTTCCAGCGGTCCCAGCCGTAGTAATAGAGGTACAGCGTGAACGACTCGCAGAAGAACAGCCCGGCGTATGCCCACATCGAGGGGCCGAACACTGCGGTGAGATACGCCCAGAACTTCGGGTACAACGTCGCCAGAAAGAACACCAGCACCGCGCCCCAGATCGCCGTGGCGCTGTAGGCCACCAGCAGCAGGCGCGTGAACTCCTTGGCGAGCCGGTCGTAGCGCTGGTCCTTGCCGAAGATCCCGATCGCCTCCGCCACCACGGCGAACATCGGGACGCCCAGCACGAACGCGGCGAACATCAGGTGTACCTCGGCCGCGATCCACACCGCCGCGCGGGCGCCGATGAGCGGGAATTCTCCGTAGGCACGCGTCGTGTCCGCGGCGGCTTGCAACCCGAGCAACAGGTGTTCGGTCATCGGTTGTGCGTCACGAAGAACGGCTGCCGCTTCGAAAAATCGATCGGCATCGCGCTCCGCACCTCGGCGAGCAGCTCCGGCGTCACCTCGCGACGTCCCTGGCGGCGCGCCCACGCCTCCACCCGCTGCATCACGACCCCGCGCACGAACGAGGGAATGCGCGCCACCCGCTCGCGTGCCGCGGGCGTCCACGTGAGCGCCGGTTGAAAGTCGCCGCCGTAGCGCAGCGCGCGGGCCGGCTCGATGGGGGCCGAGTCGCCCGTCGGCTCATAGACGCACGACGGATCGGCGGCGAGCACGTCCCCCTCGAGCGCGAACCCGCGCGCCCGGCAGCCGCCGCACAGCGCCCGGTACTCGCACGCCCCGCACTTCCCCTGCAGCGGGCCTTCCCGCAAGCGCCAGAACAGGGGCGACGAACGCCAGACGTCGGCGAAGCGCTGCGACTTGAGATCGCCGGCCACTTCGGGCAGGTACGGGCACGGGGTGACCTTACCGTCCGGGGTGATGCGGCAGTACTGCGTCCCGCAGGGACAACGGGTCTCGTAGTTCAACACCGGCGACTCGGGGTCGGTCTGGTGGACCAGGCGCATGAAATGCGGGGCGCACTTCGCCCGCACCAGCATGCGGCCCCGATAGCTGCGCTCCCAGCGCGCCAGGTCGGCGAGCACGGCCTCGTACTCCGCGGGCGCCAGATCCGACAGCGCCGCGCCGCGGCCCGTGGCGACGAGGAAGTAGCAGTTGAACGAGACGGCTTCCTCGTCCGCCGACCATGCCACCAGCCGCTCGAGCTCGGCGCGGTTCCCCTTGGTCACCGTCGTCTGCACGATGAAGTCGAGCCGCGCCGCGCGCAACCGCGCGAGTGCCGCCTGGACCTCGGCGAGCGCGCCCGTGCCGCGTCGGAAGTTGTCGTGATAGGAGGGGCGCAGCGAATCGACGCTGACCGCGACGCCCCGCACGCCTGCCTCCCCGAGCGCCGCGATGCGCTCGTCGGTGAGCAGCGTCCCGTTGGTCCCGACCACGACCGTCGCCCCGTTGGCGGACGCGTAGTGGGCGATCTCGCCCAGGTCCCGCCGCAGCAGCGGCTCGCCGCCCGACAGGATGAGCAGCGGGGCGGGGTTCACCGCCAGCAGCTGGTCTACGATGGCGAGGCAGTCGGGCGTGTCGAGCTCGGCGGCGGCGCTCTCGCTCGGCCCCGCCGCGATGTAGCAGTGCGCGCACTCCAGGTTGCAGCGCTTGGTCAGATTCCACGCCACCACGTGCGGCACGTAGTCCACGTCAGTCCCCGGTCGCGGCCCGCTCTGCGAGCAGCCGCTCCATCGCGGCCTTCGCCTCCGAGGGGCTAATCGCCTTCAGGTCGACGGGGCACTGTCCCATCTGGGCCTCGATGTCGCGGATCGGACAGCGCGTGACCCCCTGCGCCTTGGCCTCCTCGATGAACGCCCGCATCTCGGGAGAGAGCGCGTCACGGCCTTCCGCCTCGGCGCGGATCTGCTTGGCCCGCAGCTCCTGGAACATCACCATCATCGTGTCCACGTCGAACTCGTCGGCCGCGATCATCGCCTGCTTGTTCTCGTCCATCACGCGGGTGCTCACCCGCCAGATGTCGTGCCCCCGCGCGAACCGCTCGACC